>JAENZA010000249.1 GCA_016841485.1 Methanobacteriota archaeon | reverse complement strand
CGAGCAGCCCGTTCCATACCTCTTCCTGCTGCTCAATCGTCCTGATCTCCCTTCCTGCATGCGCCACGGAGAAGGTATGATCCGGAAATGCCTGCTCAAGGAACCGAACGTACTGCAGGGTGACGCTCTTCTCTCCCTTGGGGCTCCCGGAAATGACACAGATTTGCATGGTCCCCGTCCACTCGGTATTGCATACCGATGTGAACCAAGCGCACAGATATATCTTGCGGAAGAAAGGGCGGATTTGCGGCGGTGTACCCGAACCTGCGTTTCGGATGCGCCGGTAACTGAATGAAGGCAGGTTGATTCGGCTTCATTCTTGCGGCAGGGGGGGCTTCACGGTCATCTCCCCATCCACGCGTACCCGACGGCGCCCTCCGGGCAGGCGTCCACGCAGCTAGCGCAGAGGATGCACTCCGTATTCTCCATCCTCCCCTCCCTGACCATGCCGCGGACGTCGAGGTTCATCGGGCAGGCCTTCGAGCATCTTCCGCAATCCACGCAGCGATCCGCATCGGCAGAGAGGTGGAGCGCCGGCCAGCCGACGACGTTGCGGATCTTTCGCCCGGCGATCATCATGACCGCAATGGGGCAGAAACTGTGGCAGAATCCCCGTTTTCCAGCCAGAAGGGCGAATACGGTGATAAACGCGATCTGGCCGTAGAGAAGGGCATATGCACCCTCCCGGTCGATCGAGATCCCGTTGCCGGTCTGGTAGAAGAGATCAACGGTTGCGAGGCCCCCCGCGGAGTAGATTGCAAACGCGATTGACCCGAAAATCCCGAAAAAGACGGGATACTTCAACCAGTTCAGCCACCCGGTTTTGAACCGCGTATTGTTGAGCCCGAAGTAAATCTCCTGCAGGCCGCCCGCAGGGCAGAGATAGCCGCACCAGAGCCTCCCGAAGAAGAGCGAACCGATGAAGAGAAACGTGAATACCACCAGGCCGCCGGTGGCGATGCCCTGTGACGCACCTTCGGTGATGATCGGGCAGGATATGTAGACGAAAGTCACCGGCAGCAGCACGAATGAAAAAACAAGCAGCGCTTTCCGTATCCTCTGGCGCAGGGCCGGCGGTATCTTCGATTCGTCTGCCATGACTCAAACCCCATTTGCGGAGCTCACTCCCCCCGTTGCGCCTCCATATCCGCAACCGTGAGATCCAGGTGCCGGTACCGCCCCCGACCTTCGGTACCCTTTCCGGCCTGGATAGCCTCGACCGGGCAGAGGTGGATGCACCCGCAGCAGAGTTCGCACCGGTGGTTCCAGA
>JAENZA010000045.1 GCA_016841485.1 Methanobacteriota archaeon | reverse complement strand
TCCTGCACGCCTGAGCGGCGTCAGTACGAGTTCATGGCATTCGCCATCTTCTGGACAGCGGTGTCGCTTCTCACCTATGCCTACATCGGGGAGAAGGTGCCGTGGCTCATCCTGCACCAGCTGCTCCCGATGGTCTTCGTGGCGGCTTATATGATGTCGTCGAAGAAGGCCGTCCTTGCGGTGATCCTATCCATCTTTCTGGTGGTGATGACGGCGCACGTTGCGTTTACGCCCGCCGATATCAACGAACCCATCGTCCAGGTGCAGAATTCGGAAGACCTGCGAACAGTGATGGCATGGATCGACGCGTCGGACAAAAAGACGGCGATCACCGGGGACCATTCCTGGCCCATGCCCTGGTACTACCGTGGGGAGGGGGCGGAGAAGATCTCCTATCTGTCATCGGTCACCGACCCGGACTACTTTGCGGGCGGCGAGTACGGGGTCGTCATCAGCGACTATCCGGCAGGGTTTGGCGAGGTGCCGGGATATGAGCATCAGATGCTGCATCACTCGTACTGGTTCTCCGTCTATGACAACGACGACCGCCTTGCAGAGTATTATTTCAGGCGGGACGGTGCCTTCGGCAGCGTCAAGTGGAATGTCTTCGTCCTGCCGGAGACTGTCTCCGGTTCTCCCTGACCCTTTTTTTATCTGAACGCCCGGTGACTCCCTGCCCGGATGAAAAAGGAGGTGAACCCGGTTACTGGTGTACGAGTTCTATGGCTTCTTTTCCTGTCATATGTTCAACAGCAATTTCAACCACACAGACTGCGTTCCATGATGTCCGTATCTCTTCATCGCCCTCTTCCTCGAAACCGGCAGAGTATTTGCGGACAAGGAGTTCGAGCGCATTTCGTCTCGCCGCATCATCCGTGAGAATACGGGCTTTGCCGAAGACGATGGCACTTCGAAACGACGTCGTGAATTTCTCCGGTATGATGTCGTCCTTATCAATTACACAAAAGGATACCTTGCTGTTTCTGTTGATTCCATCCAGTTTGTGGCCGTTAATGGCGGAATGAAAATACATTTTCCCGGAATCATAGACATAGCTTAAAGGAACTGCATAGGGATACTCATCGTCCCCGCTGACGGCGAGGACCCCGGACTGTCCCCGGTAGAGAATCTCCTCAGTTGCTTCTTTTGGCAGTAACTGTTGTCTTCTCCGCATTTCACGAAACAATGCCATTGGTACTACTATGCGGGTATATGATTAATTCAATGCTGAAAATGAATTCAACCGCACAAAACGTCGAAGAGAAAAAAAAGAAAGATCGTATAGGTTGGGTTAGGGAAAAACCGGTTTTAGCCCAGTTCGTCCCACTTGGTATAGCGTTTATACACCGCATAACCGACGATGCCGATGATGACAACAGCGACGATGATCAGGATATAGGTCCCCAGGCCGCTCAGGTCGGGGAGGAACCCTCCCTCGCCGATCTCCTCGCGGAGTGCTACGGCGGAGCTGAGTGCCTCGTCTGCGGTCATCTCTGCCTCATTGGCGTTCAGGCGTGCCTGATAGTAGTCGCCCTTGTCCCTGAAGTCCTTGGCCTGGGAGAGCTGGGTCTCGGCAATGGCGAGCTTCTTTTCGATGGCGGTGACCCGGGCATCATCGCCCATCGTGCGGTTCTCGACGAAGTACGTGATGTGGGTGTTCGTCGTATCGATGGTCCCCTGTGCATTTGCGATGAGCTGGTTTGCATGGGCTTCCTGCGCAAGGTCATCCGCCTCTTCGATGAGCGAGCCCGCCTCGGCAAGGTACTCGTTTGCCTGGGTGTAACTGCTGGTCTTGGCATTCGTGATCGCCGTCTTTGCTTCCTGGTACTTGCTCTCGGCAGCAGCGACATTCACGCCTTCTGCCGCGATGGTGTCGATGGCGGTCCGGAGCTCGTCGAGTTCCTCCTCACGGACGTCAAGCACCTTGTCGATATCAGCGGGGTTCAGGATGGTCTTTTCGATGACGAATTCACCGGCGGAGACGATGTTGCCGTTTCCGTCCTGTTCCCGGATGCGGATGACTTCGATCTCGCCGGTGCCGGAGACGGAGGGTGCCTCGCCCTCGAGGGTGATGAAGATCTCCACCTCAAAGTTGTTGGGATAGGAGAGCTCCCAGCCGGAGATCCTGATATAGCGGGTCGAGACGGTACGGGTCTGTACGATGTCATTGATCGAGACGGTGTACTCGTACTCGGGGTCGGAGAGATCCGTGTAGATCTCAAGTTCATTTCCCGTGTTGAAGGTCTCGTCCCCGGACCCGGTCAGCAGGATGCCGATATTGGTAATGATACGGTCTCCGGGAGATGCCGGACCGGTCGGGTCGATGTCACTGGACTCTACTGAGTAACTTGCTGCCATTGCCGGCGAAACCAGGCACACTGCAAGCAGGATACAGAAAATCGCTATAATTCCTCGTTTCATGCCTCACCTCTGATTTATTCAAAGAGCGGGTCAACCTCTTCGTCATCAAACATGGTTGCCCGACGCTCTTTGGATTTGATAACATCCTCTTTTGTCTCCTTTGCAATCGCAAGGAGTTCCCTGATTCGGGGTGCGTCTCCGATGGTTGCAAGCACCACCACTGCCGCAACCTTTGAACTATCTGTCGGATAGTCACCACCACGCACCTCAACACCGGCGATGTTCTCCTCAACCCAGGACTTTGACTTCTCGACACCCTTCCGGTCCATCTCGTTCGGCGGACCGGCAATGAGAACCAGCGCACGTTCGGCGGTCGAATAGTCGCACTGAAGGGTAAGGCGTCCGAGCATTGCTCTTCGGACAAGGCCGATGATCTTGGCGGATTTGTCTTCTCCGGTCAGGACCTCCTCTGCGGCCTCCTTCTTCTTGAAGCCTTTCAGGAGGCCCGCTGCACGTCCCTGACGCTGTTTGGTGCTCTTGCTGACGGTATCGGAGATGGCATACCCGACGGAGGATATGCCGCCACCCCTCAGGGTATTGATAATCTCGCTGGAGTCGACGACCATCTCACCAACGCCGCTCTTGCTGACCTCGCCAGCCCGAAACAGCACGCTGAATCGCCGGACAATCTCGTCATTGAGGCGCTGGTAGGCACCCCTGACGCTCTCGCCCTCGTTCTTCCAGGCACTGTTGTCGAAGATGAAGGTATTGTCCGCTTCGTTGACCAGCGTAGACAGACTGCGGGCTGCATTATATGAATACAGCCGCCCTTCCTCGGGAGCCGGGAGGATACCCAGGGCATAGACCGGCTCCCTGTAGATCCTCTTCAGGTGGCGTGCCAGAACCGGAGAACCTCCGGACCCGGTACCCCCGCCGAGACCTGCGACGATGACGAATGCATCGATGTCGTGGGTCCCGCGGTTGTCGATGGTGTTGATGATGCTGTCAATTTCATCAGCGGTGATCTTGGCACCGGTGACGTTGTCCGTGCCGACTCCGTGGCCCTTGACAACGGTCTGTCCGATGAGAATTCTGTCTTTGAGCTCGATCTGGTCGAGCCCCATGAGGTCGGTCCGGGCAGTGTTCACTGCGATGCCGCGGAAGGATCTCGTGGGATGTTTCTTGTCTTGTTCAATGAACATATCGACAATTTTGCCGCCGGCCTGGCCAAACCCGATAAAAAAAACTCTCATGAATATACACCATCCAATGGTTGAAGATAATCGCCTCTTCAGGTAATTAAATTGTTTATTTCTTAACTTCAAAAACTTTCTTATGACGGTTGGATGCATAGTATAGATGAATGAATATCTGCATCATTGGCGGAGGATTAACGGGTCTTACAGCGGCATTCGCTCTTGCGGACAGCGCCTCTGTAGATGTCCTGGAGGCCTCCTCTGTGCCCGGTGGACTGCTCTCCTCGACCCGTGTCGGTGATGCATGGATTGAGAATTATTATCACCACTGTTTTTCCGGTGACCGTCTTCTCCTCGGTCTCATGGATGAGCTGGGACTGCGGGAGAGCCTGGAATGGAGGAAAGGAAGCACGGGGTATTATGTCGAGGGGACCATCCATCCCCTGACGACCCCCCTGGAGATCCTGCGCTATCCCGTCCTGACCCTCGGGGATAAATTCCGTCTTGCACGGTTGACCCTGTCTGCAAAAAAGTACGATGCAGACGAGCTTGATGAGGTGACGGCAAAGGATTTTCTCCTGGATACGTGCGGCAGGCATACCTACGAGGCGTTTTTCGAGCCCCTCCTGAAAAGCAAGTTCGGTGCGATGCGTGACCAGGTCTCGGCGGCGTGGATGGTATCAAGGATTGCCATCCGTTCGGACCGGGGTCCGGAGGGAGAGCGGCTGGGCTACCTGAAGTTCGGGTATCACAGCCTGGTCGATGCACTGGTACGCTCCATCCGGGAGAAGGGCGGAGCCGTGCACACCGGTATCGCCGCCCACTCGGTCCGGCGGATGGAGGACGGGTCGTGGGAGGTGAACGGTGCTCCCTACGATGCCGTCATCTCCACCGTCCGGCCGTCGGTCCTCGAAGCGCTGGGCGGCCCCGGACTGCCGGAGATTCCGTACCAGGGGGCCGCCTGCGTGACGATGGGAATCTCCCGTGATGTCACGAAGGGCATCTACTGGGTCAATATGAAGGACGAGGCGCCCTATGGTGCGGTCATCGGGCATACCAACTTCATCCCGAAAGAACGCTACGGGTCCCACATCGTCTACCTTGCGTCATACTTCCGTGACGATCTCCCGGAGAACCATGAACAGGCGATGATCGATGATTTCTGCCGGCGGTTTGCCGTGCGTCCCGATGAGATAGCATGGCATTTCATGACGGTCGATACGGCGGCAGGGCCGGTGTATACGACCGGCTACCGGTCGCTGATTCCGCCCTACGAACAGGACGGGCTGTTTATGGCAGGGATGTTCTCTTCCACGAATTACCCCGAACGGAGCATGGAGGGGTCGGTTGCAGCGGGCTATGAGGTCGCCCGGCGGGTGATGGAGGCACGGACATGAGTGAGTATGAGGTATGTGCCGTCCTGCCGGTCTTCAATGACCGCGAGGCGCTGGAGACCGCGATTCCCGCATCGCTTGGGGCGCTCGGGGAGATTACGGATTCGTTCGTGCTCGTCGTCGCCGAAGACGGCAGCACGGACGGAAGCCCCGAATTCGTGCGGGAATGGGAAGGGCGCGACCCGCGGGTCCGGCTCTTTCATTCGGACGAACGCCTCGGGCGCGGTGAGGCCCTCAACCGGGCATTCGGATCCGTGGATGCCGGGATCGTCTGCTATTATGATGTGGACCTTGCAACCGACATCGCCCACCTCCCCGACCTCATCGGTGCCATCCGGGACGGGTATGACATCGCCACGGGGTCACGGCTCATGCAGGAGAGCGACATCGTCCGGACGCAGGAGCGTGAGGTGGCAAGCAGGGGATACAATATGCTCGTGCGAACGGTGCTCGGGAGCACCCTGTATGATCACCAGTGCGGGTTCAAGGCGTTCAACCGGCGCCGCCTGCTCCCGCTCATCCCCGCTATCGAGTCCCACCACTGGTTCTGGGATACCGAGGTGCTGGTCCGGGCACAGAAGAAGGGGTACCGGATAAAGGAGTTCCCGGTCCGCTGGCGGACCAGCGACAAGACCACGGTCCGGTTCAAGGATGTATTCGAGATGGGTTCGGCGATATTCCGCCTCAGGTGGCACCTGCATGCTCAGAAAGATTAGTGCCATAGTGCTGCCGACCATCCTCGCGGTTGCGATCGTCGCCTTCATGCTGGCACGGGTGTGGGACGATCTGCTGGTTGCGCTGGACCATGCTGTCTACTCGTATCTCCTGCTCGCCGTTCTCATCTGTATCGGTGCATGGTTTCTCCGGGGATGGCGGTACCGCTATATCCTCTCCTCTCTTGCCATCGGCATCACGCTGTGGCTGTCGACGGCCTGCATCTACCTCTCGCAGACGGCAAACCTGATCGTCCCTGCCCGGCTCGGCGATCTCGTCCGCATCTTCGTCCTGCACCATGAAGCTGATGCGGGGTACTCGGCCACCCTTTCCTCGATCGTGGTCGAACGGTTCTTTGACATCATCACGGTGGCGCTTTTGGGGGCGCTCACCCTTCCGTTCGTCCTCAATGTGCCTGACTGGTTTGTCACCATCATATTTGCCGCCATCATTCTCTGCGCCGCATTCGTCGTCTTCCTCCTCTTTGCCGGGAGGTTCGAATCCGACAACAAATATATAGCGATGGGCCTTCGGCTCGTCGGCCAGGTGCGGGAGGCATCACTCTCGGTGGCGTCGGTCAGCATCCTCTCGGCAAGTTCGATTGCCATCTGGATAACGGACATCGTCATCTGCTACGTGATCGCCCTCATGTTCGGGACCCCCATTCCGTTCGTCATCGTGGCTCTTGCCATCGTCATCTGCAATCTCGTCAAGGCGGTGCCGGTCACCCCGGGCGGCATCGGGACCTACGAACTCGCGGTTGCCCTCACCCTGGGCCTTGCCGTGGTGGCCCCGGCCGTGGCAACGCTCATAGCAGTCATCGATCATCTCGTCAAAAATCTCGTCACCCTCGGGGGCGGCATCGTCTCCCTCTACCTCTTCGGCGACTGGTCGGTTGCCCTGATGCGCCGGGCCTTTTCCCATTCTCTTGATGTGGAGGAGGTCGGGAAGTGATCCCGGCGGGTGTTCAGGTACTGGCGGTTATCGGCTGGCTCTGTGTCCTGAAGGTCCTGCAGATGTCCCTCTGGCCCTTGCTGGAGGAGGGATTCGGAAAGCTTGCATACGGAGCGGCATATCCCCTCTCACTTCTCCTGTTCACCCTGCTGAGCTGGTACTGCGGCATCACGGGTATCCCCGTTCAGGCGGCACTCCTCCCGTTCCTTGCCCTGCTTGGCATGGGGCTCTACCGCGGCAGGTATTCCCTTGCCGCCATTCGGGGCGAGCTCCATTGGGACGTCCTCTTCCTGCTCTGCTTCGCCTTCATGCTCGAGGTCCGGTTCTTCAACCCCTCGATCTCCTATGCGGAGAAGTTCATGGACCATGCCTTCCTGGCATCCGTGATGCGCGACCCGGTCGTATCACCGCTCGATCCGTGGTATGCCGGAGGCGACCTTGCGGTCTACTATTATCTCGGCCACTGGATGATGGGGGCCGTCGGGCTGACGGCGGGGGCCCCCTCGCCGGTGGCGTTCAACCTCATCCTCCCGACGGTCTTTGCCAATGCGGCGGCGGCCCTCTATGCGGCAGGGCATGTTCTCCTGAAGCGTTTCCGCCTTCTGCCGGTCCTGACGCTCTTTCTCGTCAACCCCTCGTTTCTCGTCCTTGCCGCCGCCGGGGCCGGTGCGTCTTCGGTCATGTGGGATTCGACGAGGACGATAGCGGGTACGATCAACGAATTTCCCCTCTTCTCCTTTCTCTGGGGCGACCCGCATGCGCACGTGATTGCGCTCTTCAACCAGGCGCTTCTGCTCTTCATCATCGTCTATGCCTACCGCGAGTGGAACACCCTCTCTGAACGGGGCCGGTGGATGGTGGTCGGAACGGCGGCGCTCGCGCTCGGGTCGATGCCGGGGATCAACTCCTGGGATGTCCTCATCTATGCCCCGGTGATCCTTGCAACGGGGCTCCTCCTCTGGCGACGGGCTGCCCGTGGGGGATCCGGTGATCCCTACCCGTGGCGCTTTCTCGTCTGCGTCCCGCCGCTTGCGGTGCTCACCTACCTTCCCTATTACCTGATGCTCGATTCACAGGGGATCTCCGGCCTTGGGCTTGTCACTTCGCCCTCGGCGGTCGGCGAATTCCTGCTGGTGTACGGGTTTTTTATGGCAGTCTTCTGGGCGGCCGCCCTCCCCGACCTGAAGGACCGCCCGTGGCTGCTCCTCGCCGCCGCCCCCTTCGTCCTTGCCGGCTACGCTTCGGCGGCGATTGTGGTGGTGCCGCTCGCCGTCTTCGCCGCACGAAAGGAGATGCGGGCGGCGGACCTCCTGGCGGTCTTCGGCCTTGCGGTCATCGTCTTTACCGAGCTGTTCTACCTGGTGGACGGGATGGGGGACGTCTACTACCGGATGAACACCGTCTTCAAATTCGGGCTTGTGGCGTGGATGATGGTGGGGACGGCGGCGATGGCGTATGTGGGGGAGTGGCTTGCCGGCGCCTTCCCGCAGCAGCGGATATCCAGGGAGGCACAAAGAGGTGCCATCGCGATGATCGTCGCCGTCCTTCTGGTTGCCCCCGTCGTGATTCCCGACCTGAGCTATGGGTACGGGGGAAAGACCCTGGACGGGCTTGCGTGGGTGGAACTGCAGCACCCCGGTGATGCCGAAGCCCTCCCCTATGTCTCGTCCCTTCCTGCAGGAACGGTGATCCTCGAGGCGGAGGGGGGCGACTATTCCTACTACTCCCGGATATCCTCGTTTACCGGGGTTGCCACCGTCATCGGCATGCCGTTTCACGAACAGATGTGGCGCGGTGATGAGGCGATGGTCGGCACCAGGTCGGCCGATGTCCGGGCGATGTATGAGGACCCGGTACGGGCTCCGGGCCTCTACGAAGCCTACGGGGTCGATTATGTCTATGTGGGTGCACCGGAACACGAACAGTACACGGTCTCACTGCCGGAGGATGCGCTCCTCCCCGTTTGGAGCGGGGACGAGGTCGTTATTTACCGCGTTGTGTAGGTGCAAGAGAGCGGGTCCGGTGGGCGTGGTTCTCCGGAAAGGTGGGGATTCAATAACCTTTATCCGTAAAACTGTCGATATAATATGGCTACATCAATCACTGACTGATGAGTGATGAAGGAGTGCCCATTCGAATAGCGGGGACCTGAAATACGGCCCCTGCCTCTATGCTCCTGAATGAGGTGAGTTATGTCAAAGGTATATGCAAAATTTGAAGTTCCGGACGATATCCAGAACAAAGCCCTCGAGGCACTGGAGATCGCACGCGACACCGGCAAGATCAAGAAAGGATCCAACGAAGCAACGAAGGCAGTCGAGAGAGGGCAGGCCGAACTCGTCCTTCTCGGCGGCGATGTCGAGCCTGAGGAGATCGTCATGCATCTTCCCGCACTCTGCGATGAAAAACAGATCCCGTACGTGATCATCAACAAGCAGAACGATGTTGGTGCGGCAAGCGGTCTCGATGTCGGCTCCGCTGCAGCAGCAATCGTCAAGGCCGGGAAGGGCAAGGAACTTCTCGATGAGGTCGTCGGGCAGATTACCGCTCTGAGAGGGTGAACTGACCTATGGCAGACGCAACGCCCGCAGAAGTCATTGAGGTGATCGGTTCCACCGGTATGCACGGCGAAGCCATGCAGGTGAAATGCAGGATCCTCGAGGGCAACAACAAAGGGCGGATCATCACCCGCAATACGGTTGGTCCGATCCGTGAGGGGGACGTCCTCATGCTGCTCGAAACCGAGCGCGAGGCAAAGAAACTCTCGAGAAGGTGAAATAAATGGTTGATTTCTATACCTGTACGTTCTGTGGCGAACAAATGGAACCGGGTACCGGGAAGATGTTTGTCCGCAAGGATGGCAGCATCTTCTATTTCTGCTGTTCCAAGTGCCAGAACAACTATCGCCTTGGCCGCGTTCCCCGCCGTGTCACATGGACAAAGGCAGGGCGCAAGGCACTGGGCAAGGAGTGATCCTTCATGGATCGCACTTTTTTAATGGTGAAGCCGGACGGCGTCCAGCGCGGCCTCATCGGCGAAGTCATCACCCGGTTTGAAAAGAAAGGCCTCAAGATGGTCGCCGGCAAGTTCGAGAAGCTCCCCGAAGAGCGTGTGCTCGAGCACTACGCCGAACACGTAGAAAAGCCGTTCTTCCCCGGTCTCAAGTCCTACATCATGAGCGGACCGTGTTTTCTCATGGTCTGGGAAGGCAGGAATGTCGTTGCGATTACCCGGCAGATGATCGGCGCAACGAATCCCGCAGAGGCGGCGCCCGGCACCATTCGCGGTGACTTTGCCCTCGAGATCGGCATGAACGTCATCCACGGCTCCGATTCCGACGAGACCGCGGCAAGAGAGATTGCCATCCACTTTACCCCCGAAGAGATCGCGACGTACGCCCGTATCGACGCGGTCTTCCTCTACGAGTAAGGTGTTCCGGCACCATTTCATTTCTTTTTGTTTTAGCAGGTTCGGCCCCTGGAGCGGAAGCGCCGGTCCGTTGCGGCGCACCAATGGTGTGATTCAATCCATTTATCTGCGTGCGGGTGATAGAATTAGATAGTATCCGGTGATGGTGTGACCGGGGGGTTTTGCGATGGAAGCTGAACAGAAGGTGATTGCAGGGGGAGTGCTGGCCGCGATAAGTCTTGTTGCGGGGGGCATTCTTATCGGGGCACGGATACTCGAAGTAGGCGTCCCCTACAGCGGGTATCTCCTGATCCTCTCTGCGGTGTTCGTGGTTGCGGGCGTTGTAGTGATGAACCAGTATTCCGAAGATACCGAAGATAACGAAGGCCATGACGAGACGCCTGCATAACGGTTCTGTCAGGATCTGCTGTGCGCAGGCAGGTTCCCGGTGGGACGCGCCGGAGGAGAACCTGCGGCATGCGGCCCGCTGTGCGGCAAAGGCAGCGGAGCACGGCGCACGCCTGATCGTCTTTCCCGAGCAGTACGCAACCGGGTGGGACCCCTCGGCAACCTCGCATGCCGAACCGCCGGGCGGCCCTGTCCAGTCTGCCTATGCAGCGATCGCAGGCGAGGCCGGTATCACGGTGGTCGGGTCGGCCCGCATCACCGATGGTGAACGGATCACGAATGCCTGCGTCGTCTATGGCCCGAAGGGAGACCTGCTGGCGTCCTATGCGAAGATGCATCTCTTCTCTCCTTCTGGGGAGCAGATGGCGTACTCCCCGGGAAATACCCTGGGCTGTTTTGAGGTTGATGGAGTACGGTTCGGCCTTGCCATCTGCTACGACCTGAGGTTTGCCGACCTGTTTCGTGCGTATGCCCGAACGGGGGTCCACTGCGTCTGCGTCCCCGCCGCCTGGCCGTGCGAACGCCTGCATCACTGGCGCCTCTTCATACAGGCCCGTGCCCTGGAAAACCAGTACTATGTGGCGGGCGTAGGCACCATCGGGATGACGCCCGTCGGCGAATACTGCGGTGGTTCTGCCGTCGTCGGGCCGGACGGGGACGAGCGGTCGGCCGCCGGCGACGGGGAACACCTCCTCTATGCAGAGATCGACTCGGCCGAGATGGAGCGGGTGCGGACATCGTTCCC
>JAENZA010000044.1 GCA_016841485.1 Methanobacteriota archaeon | reverse complement strand
GTACCGGATCTTCGAGAGGCGCCGGCGTATGACAAACGCCTCCGGCGGTGCGTCGAAGAGGCCGTCGCGGTACCGGCGGTACACCGCCACGGCCTCGTCTCTGCGGGCGGCAAGGGCGCCGGGCGTCTCTGCCCGCTCCATCACCGCCAAGCACGCCTCCTGCATCTCCCGGACATACGGCGGGGCGTCCTTTCTGCGTGCCATCACACCCCGCATCTTCATCCGTCCGCCGGCGAGTCGTCCGTAGGAGTTTGCATACGACCCGCTCCCGTCGTTTGCGGGGAGAAAGACCAGCCAGTCGTAGACCTCCGCTTCCGTGGGGATCTGCGTCGCCTCCTCGATGGCGGCCTTCAGGTCGGAGGCATCCGCCCCCCGCACCCAGAGGCAGTCGACGATGCCGTGGAGGACGGGGTAGCCCATCGCCTCCGCCATGTCCATGACCGAGGTGAGGATCCCCGATGAGAGCGAGGTGATCCGCTCGTGCATCTCGATTCTCCCGAACTTCGCATTCTTGTACCCGGTGTACCCGAAGCAGGTGACCAGCATCCATTTGAGGATGGCGTCCATCCCGGCATACGCGGGGTCGGCCTTCTTCAGCTGTTTTGTCCGGTACCGGAAGTGGAGGAGCGGTTCGATGACGGACGGGAGAAAGCCCGCCCGCTCCGGGTGGGCGAGCGTCTCGGGCGAGATGTTGTACCGGACGATGATCGAGGGATAAAAGGAGGTGAAATCGATCTGGGTCACCGCCGCATGGATGCCGGGGTCGGGCTGGAGGATGGTCCCGCCGCGGTAGTCGAGCCTGACATCCGCACAGCACCGCGGCGCCTCCGCATCGGCCTTCCGGAAGGGGACCGCAATGCCCTGTGCAAGCGCCCGGGCGATCTCGTAGCGCGAGACGATGGTGCCGGGGGAGAACCTGCTGGTGAGATTCGGGGAGAGCCCGGTGAGGCGGGAGGCGAGAAAGACTCCTTCGAGGCCCCCCTGCCGGTAGATGAAGCTTGCATCGGGATCGATGAGGATCCGTCCTTCAGGGATGATCGCCCCCGGGCGGTGCATCATCTGGCCGTAGCTGATGTAGGACTTCTCCCCGAGGGTGCGGTAACGCCCGGTCCGGCCCAGCCCGGGCGGAATGCCGGCTTTCTCCCCGGCACGGAGGAGGGTGTCCACCCATCCGTCCACGCCGTGAAAGAGGAGAAGGTCCGGGTCCTCGTCGCGGATGGCGGCGTAGAGGTCCTCGACGATCCGGACCGTGCTTCTGCTTCTGATCTCCCGGCACCTGCTGCCGGTGACGGTCACCGCATCCAAGCGCCCTCCCCGGCCCGGCCGCTCCCCCGGTTGTATCCGGAGCACGGAGAGAGGATGGTCCCGTTCGATGGTAAACGGCGTCCCCCCTTCTGCACTGCACGCCGTCCGTCCGTTTCGTGCAAAGTAGAGCTGTTCGGTCCGCACGTCGACGTTGTAGAGGTGGACGCCATAGCCCGCCTGCTGTTCGAGAGCCTCGGCGACGGAGGCGCCTGCATGGACGCGGTAGCCGTCATGCGCCCCGTAGACCGACTTGAACCTGCACGGTGTGGCACCATACCGGTCCGTGAGGTCGTCGATGAGATCCCCGTGGCGGGACGGGTCGTCGAAGGCGGCGAGGAATGTGTGGGAGAAGGGTTCCCTGGTGCGGACGGTGCGGCCGTCCTCCTTTGCCCAGAGCTCGATGGTGCCGCGACGGGCGGCAATATCAAAGATCCACGGCGGCATGGCCCCTTCCCCGCCGTCCGGCGGCGTGCGGTTCCGGTTGATGGGCGGGCCGGGTGCAGGGCCCCCCTCTCTCCGTCGTCTCCGGGCCCGGTATGCGGACAATGGTCGTCGCCCGGGGCAGCATCCGGCGGAGGTGGTCGTCCGGCCGGGGCGCCATGAGAATGACGGTGCCCCCACGGGCGCGGTCGTTGCAGGCCCGCCCGATGGCCGCAGCGGTATCGGGTGCGTCGTCGAAGAGGCCGCGGTCGTGCTCGATGATGATGGTCTCCTCCGCCCACGCCTCATCGAGGATCGAGAGGAGCTGGTAGGCGGTGAGCGCCCTGCGGATATGAAACGTCCGTTCCTTCCGGTCGAGGCCGGTGAGGACCGGGGGGTAGTTGCCGCTGACATAGAGCACACGGTCGTGATGCAGACGGAGGCACTCGGTGACGGCGGCGGAGAGGACGGCCCTCGGTGCAAGCACAACGGCAAATCCCGCATGCGTCGTCTCTCCGTCGGGACAGAAGATCGTCCGTAGAGCGGCGTGGTTCATGGATTTTCATGAAGTGTGCTGCTGGCGGGATAATCAGGCGGCGTGTGCACGGGGTGAAAATAGGGGGAGGGGATGGGGTTGCTCAGGAGAAGTCCGGCTTGGAGGCGAGCGCCTCGGTCAGCAGCCGGACGCCTGCCTCGATATCGGCTGTGTCGACGACCTCGACGGGCGAGTGGATGTAGCGTGACGGGATGGAGAGGGGGATGCTGGGGATGCCGCCCCGGACGAGGTGAATGATCGTTGCATCGGTGTTGCCGCCGGTGCCGACCTCAAGCTGGTGCGTGATCTTGCAGCGCTCGCCGGTGTCGCTCAGCCAGCCGGCCATGCTCCAGTCGGCAAGGACGCCCCTGCCCTGGGCGCTGACCAGGACCAGGACCGCCCCCTTGCCCATCTCGGGGCTTGCTTCCTTTCGGGTGACGCCGGGGTGATCCCCGGGGATGGTGACATCGGTTGCGATGGCGCAGTCGGGGTCGAGGGTGAACGCACTGACCTTCGCACCCTTGAGGCCGACCTCCTCCTGGACGGTGAAGACCGCGTAGATGGTGTGCGGGGTCCTGACTTCTTTTAACGTCTTTATCAGGAGGGCGACGCCGACGCGGTTGTCAAGGGCCTTGCCGGTGACCCTGGTCCCGGCGAGGCGGGTATATTCGCGGTCGATGGTGACTGGCGTCCCGATCTCGATGCCGAGTTCTGCCACCTCGTCTGCGGATGCGGCGCCGACATCGATGAAGAAGTCCTCGATTTTGAGCTCTTTTTTGCGCTCCTCTGCGGTCATCACGTGGGGGGGTTTTGCGCCGACGACACCGGTCACATCGCCCTTTTTGCCGTGGAGGACGACCCGCTGGGTGTAGAGGACGGGGGGGAACCATCCCCCGATGGGGACGAAGCGGAGAAAGCCGTTCTCGTCGATGTACTGGACCATGAGGCCGATCTCGTCCATGTGGGCGGCGATCATCACCTTGAAATCGCCCCCGCGCCTGATGGCGACGAGGTTGCCCATACTGTCCTCCGTGAACTCATCGACGTGCCCTTTGAGTTCTTCTTTGATGATTGCCCTGATGTTGCCTTCGTAGCTGGAAAGCCCGTGTGCATCCGATAGTTTCTGTAATAGTTCCTGTACCATGCTCTCACATTCCTGTTACTGTTGCGATTCTCTTCAGTGCTTCAGCGATATTTTCCCTGGACGAGGCATAGCTGAAGCGGCCGTAGTTGTCGGCATTGGCGCCGAAGGCGTCGCCGGGGATGATCACGACGCCGGCGTCGATGATGGCCCGAAACATCTCCCGTTCCATGGGAACGAACATGTAGAAGGCGCCTTCCGGCTTAGGGAAGTCGAACCCGAGGCGTGTAAGGCCGTCATACAGGAGGTCCCGCCGCTTTGCGTATTCATCCTTCATCATCTGCACGCAGTCGTTTCCTCCCGTGTAGGCCGCAAGGGCGGCATACTGGGAGATGGAGGTCGCACAGGTCTGGCAGTACTGGTGCACCTTGACGGCCTGCCCGACAATTTCCTCCGGGGCTGCCATATAGCCCAGACGCCACCCGGTCATCGCGTAGGTCTTGGAGGTTGCGTTGACGGTGACGACGTTCTCGCCGAACCGTGCGGCGCTGGCGTGCTCTTTTTCGTAGATGAAGTGTTCGTAGACCTCGTCGGAGATGACGGTCACCCCGGCATCGGCGGCGTATTCTACGATGGCCCGTATCGTCTCTGCATCCTCCACCGTGCCGGTCGGGTTTGCGGGGGAATTGAGGACGAAGACCTTCGCCCCGTCCATCTTCTCCTTGCATGCCTCCACATCGAGATGGAGGGTGTCGTCCAGGGCGATGCCCTCCGGCCGCCCCCCGGCAAGAACGGCGCAGGCCTCGTAACTCACAAATCCGGGATCGGCAAAGAGCACCCGGTCACCCTCATCGACCAGCGTGGTCATCGCGATGAAGAGGGCCTCTCCCGCCCCTGCGGTCACGATGACCTGGTCCGGGGTGTAGGTGATCGCATTTTCCCTGGCAAATTTGTTGCAGATGGCCTCACGGAGTTCGAAGACGCCGGTATTGAAGGTATAACCGGTCAGGTTGTTGTTGATCGCGTCTATTGCTGCGTCCTTGATGTGGTCGGGGGTGGGAAAATCGGGCTGGCCGATCCCGAGGTTGATGGCGTCGGGCCGCGCCTGCTGGAAGAATTTCCTGATGCCCGACATCTCGACCTCCTGTACACGGCGGGAGATCCGGGGTGATGATTGTGTCATGGTCAGTTCTCCTACTCGATATTTGCGTGGCGACCTTTCAGGTCCTTCTCCTCGACGTGGATGATCTCCATGATGGCGGAGATCACCGCATCCGAAAAGACCATGGCGGTCGTCTCAAAGATGGTTCCCAGCGGGGCAAATGACCGGTGCTCGCCCATCATCTGGCGTACTTCATACTCTGCCGATTCGTCGTTCACTGCGTCGCGGTGGCTCTCGATGACAACGACGGAGTCGGCAATTCTCCCTATTCTCGAGTCCTTATTGGAGGTGATCAGGCATATTCTTCCGCCGATAGTCTTTGCCGTTTCGCAGAGTTCTGCGATGGATTTCGTCTCGCCTGAGCCCGAGTAGGCGACGATGGTGTCCCCTTCCTTCATGGCAGGGGTGATGGTCTCGCCGACCACGTAGGTCCTGAGGCCGAGGTGCATCAGGCGCATCGCAAAGGCCTTGGCCACAAGCCCCGACCGGCCCGCACCGAGAACGTAGGTCCTCTTTGCAGTGATGAGTTCGTTGATGAAGGCGTCCACCTCGTTGTCGGAGATGACATTTGCCGTGGAGGTGATGGTCGATGCCATCAGCTTCATCTTATCCTGCACACTGTTCGACTTGCGATCATTCATAGCACCTACCTATTTTAAGAGAAACTACATGATGGTTACGAATGCCGGGAAGAGGGAAGGACGCCTTCCGCCCTATCGCCCCCGGTGGGTACCATGGGTATCCGGTGCATATCCGTCGGGGGAGGGGGCATGCCGGGGCCTGCCGCTCCCGACCGGCCGCCTGCTCCTGCACTACGGCGTTCAGCATTCCGCACTCTTATATCCTCATGGCAGAGATACTCCTGTGAATGCCCCTCTCCCCCTTCGAGCCGTATTATTCACGCGACGGGTGCACGCTCTATCATGCGGACTGCATAGTTTTGATGGACAGTCTGCCGGAGGGGTGCGTGGATATGGTCTTTGCCGACCCCCCCTATAACCTCTCGAACGGCGGGTTCACCTGCAAATCCGGGAAACGGGCGCCGGTTTCCAAGGGGGAATGGGACGAAAGCCAGGGGCTTGAAACGGACTTTGCCTTTCACGAGGAGTGGATTGCCGCCTGCAGGCGGGTGCTGAAGGATGACGGGACCATCTGGATCAGCGGGACGTATCATTCGGTCTATGCCTGCGGCTTTGCCCTCCAGGAGGCGGGATTTCATCTCCTGAATGATATCTGCTGGTTCAAGCCGAATGCCCCTCCGAATCTCTCCCGGAGGTACTTCACCGCAAGCCACGAGACCCTCCTGTGGGCACGCAAATCCGCTGACGCCCGGCACACCTTCAACTACGAGGAGATGAAGAACGGGTCGTGGCACGAGAACGATCCCATGAAACGTGAAGGCCGGCAGATGCGGTCGGTCTGGTCCATTCCTGCTCCGAAACGCACTGAGAAGGTCTTCGGCAGCCATCCGACGCAGAAGCCGCTTGCCCTCCTGACCCGGATTCTTGCCGCCTGCACCATTCCCGGCGATGTGGTGCTCGACCCCTTCACCGGCAGTTCGACCACGGGTCTTGCCGCTCTGCAGCTCGAACGGGACTACATCGGCATCGACACCAATACGGACTATCTTGATCTCTCCGTCCGGAGAATCGATGACCTGCTCAAGAACGGGAAAAAATAGGATTCTCCCTGTTTTTCCATTCCAGCACATTTCTCCGAAAGTGATGGAATGGGCTTGTACCGTCCCATATCCGGAGAAATCTCCTTCATTATCTCCATCTTTTGGACATCAATGATTTAATCCGGCTGCATCTGAATTAATGATGTTCGATGGTACCCGCAATACGGTGCAGGCATTCACCTCAAGATCACAATTTTAGGAGATTGTAGGGAAGTACCTTCATCGACCTAATACCAGGAATGATGGCATATCGAACGGCCATATGAGGCCATTTCCCGATTCCGGGGTTAATTATCCCTGAGATTCATCATGGTGGGACCATTCATGACATTACTCCAGATCTCTCTCTGAAAAGTAATGGCCGATCATGGGATTCTAACAGAATAAATATTATGAAATAAATTTATTCTCTTAAAACCACTACTGAAAGGGAGATCATATGGAAAGCGTTATTTCCGTCTCCAATCTGAAAAAAACGTTTGACCAGAACCCGGTACTTTCCGAAATAACGTTTGATGTATTCAGGGGAGAGATTTTTGGATTTCTGGGGCCCAATGGTTCCGGAAAAACCACCACAATACGAATCCTGTTGGGGCTGCTTCGGCCGGACTCGGGAAGTGCCCTGGTATTTGGCTGCCCACTTGAGACCAGTGACGAAACCCGTGCACGTGTCGGTGTTTTACTGGAAAACAACGGGCTGTTTGACAAACTCACCGCGTATGAGAACTTGAAATACTATGCAGACCTGTATGGTATTTCGGATGGTGAAGAAAGGATAGAAGAGCTGTTGCAGTTTACCGGCCTGACATCGCGAAAAGACGCACTGGTCGGTACATTTTCCACTGGTATGAAGAGAAAGCTTGGCATCGCACGTGCTATTCTACACCGCCCGGAGGTATTGTTTCTGGATGAACCGACTTCAACGCTAGACCCTGAAGCACAGAAGATGGTCCGCGACCTGATCGTACATCTTGCGGGAGATGAATCGATGACGGTATTCCTGAGTTCCCATAACCTTGACGAGGTGCAGAAGATCTGCAGTCGCGTTGCGATCCTTCACCGGGGCAGGATAAAGGCGCTCGACTCCATTGAAAATCTCAGGCAAAACAGAGGTGTGACCGATGTCAGGATCACTCTTCAGGATAGAAATCAGTTGGACGAGGCATTTTCCGTGGTCTCCAACATGCCTGGAATTTCCGGGTTTCAACCGACAGAAACCGGCTTTACGTTAGCTCTTTTAGACTCATCTTCATCTCCTGTCATATGCGGTCTGTGCAATGCCGGGATTCATATCGAAGAGGTGGTAAGGGGCAGACGCTCTCTTGAAGATATTTACATCGAAGTCATGCGGGAGGAGGTGTGACATTTGAATCCGATACTCGTAGTCGCAAAAAAAGAGATGAAGCAGATTGCCAAAAACCGGTCACAGATATTTAGTATCATAATTTTTATGGGTATTTTTGGCGGAATGACTTCCCTTGGTGCAATAATGTCGGTCCTAGATGGAGATGCGGAAAATATAGTACCTATCCTTGATTCCCTTATTATGTATCTCGTGCTGGTCCTGGGCGTCTTTAGCGGATATTTTCTCTCTTCACAGGCCTTTTTAGGTGAAAAGACCGGAGGAACGATCGAAACGCTGCTCTGCTCTCCTCTGCCGTTGCGAAATATCTGGCTCGGAAAAGTGATCGGCGTCATGCTTCCGTCCTATACTGTGGCGCTCGTCATTGCGGCATTCATCATCGCCCTTTCAAATATGGCCGCGGACTTTCTGGTGATGCCATCTCCCATCATGATAGTGTTCGTGCTGGTGGTGGTGCCGGTCTACATTGCATGCGTCATAGGGATGTTAGGATTTATCCAGCTCCTTTTGGGGATGAGAGAGAACCAGATTGTAAATATCGCACTGATTATCGTATTTATTGCAGCGATTTCCATTTTTGACAGTCTTGTGGCGGAAGGATTGGTGGTCATGTCCGCTCTTGTCGTGGGAGGGATGTTGATGGCGGGCCTCCTTCTTTTAGCCGTCGTCGGGTTCATGACCCGGATACTGAATAAGGAGAAGATTGTAACGACCCTTCCCTGAAATAATGCTTGAAGAGAACCAGGTTATTTAGGTATGCTGTTAGAGATATTCAAAGGAGAGATGTTCGGAATTCAGGGTTCTCAAGGGCCTGGTAACAACAACTGCAATGAGAATTATGTTGGGACCGGATTACATGAAAATATTGATCTCAGGCCAGTAAGTTGAAAACAGGAGCAGTACTAAAACTGTTGCAATAACGGGGAGAACAATCGCAGCGAAAACTGCTCTTACCCGGGATAAACCAAAAAACTCCCTAACACCCAAATATACGAGGCCAAGTCCCTAGAGAGACCATAAGGGGCCGACTACTGGAATAAATGCAAAAAAGCCAGAGGTGAGGCAGAATACGCGATGACTTTTGCCGTCTGCCCGGCATCCCTTTCGGAACAGGTGGCAATCAGGCCTGCATACACCACTATTCCAACGAAAACCCAATAGAACCCGTTTGATAAGGTAATGAGAAAGCTCGATTTGATGTCAGGGAAGGTCTGATAAAAAGCGCTGGCCGGAATTTGATAGGCAACAACATTGATGACAAAAAAGGTAGCAAGGACAAGTATGAAATGAACAAAAGCCGTAGAGAATGGTTCATCCTTTAATTGCCTGAACGTTGTGGTTGGCTCTTGAAAGAACCCCATCAGGGTTTTTAAAAAATACATTTTCACTATATTTCTGTTCCCCCTTTTTTTGTCGATTCTGATCGGGTTTTTCAGTATTTCGTACCACCCAGACAAGGGAGGCAACACCACATAGCACAATTCCTGCTATAAGCAAGCTATCGTAATTATGGAATTTTATCCAAAATGCGATCAACAAAACAAATCCTATGATTGCACAGAATATTAACCAATAATAATATAATTTTGCACTGATCCTTCTTCCTTCTGTAAATATTTCACATATTTTTTGCAAAATTTCCTGTCAATTTCCCGACCTTCCTTGCTTCTCCGGTGAGAATCTGAGATCTCAAATATATCTTTTCAAGTGCATTTTCATATTTATTGGGTATATATTAATTGGTGTTCACTGTCAGGCACTGTAGAATTCTTCATGACATCAAAAGGATATCTGCGAGAGTCTGAGACGATAGATTATCAGTTTGACTTTGATCTCCTTGAGCTGTTGTCAGTAATTCTTGCCTGTGGGAATTCACCGAATTTTCTTTTTCTGGACTGAGAATAAACTCTTGAAGCCATAAACACAATGATTTTGGGCATCATTGGGGGTATTTCATTCAATGAGGAAGGAAAATTCGCAAACTGGTAATATATTGTCCTGATCAATTTTGGATGACGGGACCGCGGTAGAGGAACATCTCATCTGATCGCCGAACGCGGACAAGGAAAAAATAGTTATTTTTGTTTCTCAATCTCTTCTTCAACTTCCCCGTAGCCTTCATCGTAGAAGCCCTGCTCATCGGGGGCAAGGTGGTGGAGCAGGCGCAGGAACTCGCCGGCGTGGACCTTCTCCTCGTCGGCGATGTCGCGGAGGACCTCCTGGGCCAGCTTGTTGTCGGTAGACTCAGCGAGCTGCACGTACATCTGGATGGCTTCATATTCTGCTGCAACCATGAAGCGAATCGCACGGATGAGTTCTTCGTCGGTCAGTTTCCTGTCAGCCTTCATTCCGGAGAAGGGTGATCCAAATTCTGGCATTTTTATCAACTCCTGTGTATGTTTTTCCGGTTGTCGTTCAACTACATGAAGGCACCGGTCGCCACGTTCGTCCGGCCGTCCTGGTGCCGGGGAGTGTAATGGGCAGGCATTAAAAGGTCTGCTCCCGTACCTGAAAAAGAGAGTTTCATGAAGAGAAGATCATTTGACGGGATTGCCGGGGCGACCACCGAAGAGAAATTCGGGTCCCTCGGCATAGTCCCCGGAGAGAAGGAGGATATCCGTGAGTTGCAGTCATTATCGAAAAACTATGGATTCGAGGCGGTCCTCTACTTTGAAAAGGATCTCGCCGAGACCTCGACCTACGAAAAGGATTTAGTCACCTTCGCAGACGACCCAGAGGACTGCCGCCCCTTCGTGCTCGTCACCTCCTTCATCAAATTCGCATCCGAGAGCGACCCGTCATTTCCCGGGCGACTGGAGGAGTTCCCGCTGTATGTAACGGTCTTCTCCGTCGGGGAACGGGTTGTCGGCGAAAAATGTGTCCCCTATGCCAAGTGCCTGATGCCCTTTCTGGACGAGATCGACTTTGACAAGGAGCCGGAAGGCACCTATATATCCTGATTTTTTTTAATTCCTCTACTCTGCCGCCTGTATCTGGTGTCAATGACGCCGGCACAACGACCCGCGTTTCCACCGTCCTGCACGAAATGCCGGTAATTTTACTTTCCTGCACGCCGATATGCATCAGTTATGCAGATGCGAGTGGGTGGTAGATCGGTCGATGCGGCAGGCGGCGGGAGGATTGCAGTCCTGAACCCGGCGACCGGGGACGTCATTGACGAGGTCCCGGCGGGCACCGCGGAGGATATCGACCGGGTGTTCGATGCGGCGACGACGGCGGGGGACGGCTGGGGCATGATGGACCCGCGGCAGCGGGGAAAGATACTGGGCGAGGCGGCTCGGCTGATTCGGGCGCAGCTGGACGACCTCGCTCGCTCGCGTACTGAGGAGCAGGGAAAACCTCGCCACGAGGCCCGAAACGAGGTGCAGGGCTGTGCGAATGTCCTCGAGTACTACCACTCCATCTCGGGGTCGCTCCGCGGCGAGTCAATGCCGCTTGCCTCATACGGCTACGCCCTCGTCAAAAAAGAGCCGGTCGGGGTCTGCGGCGCCATCATCCCGTGGAATATGCCGGTCCTCATCATGGCGTGGAAAGTTGGCCCCGCCCTCACTGCCGGCAATACGGTGGTCCTCAAACCCGCCAGTTCGACGCCGCTGAGCACCCTTCGCATAGTCGATGTCATGGAGCGTGCGGACCTTCCGCCTGGCGTCCTCAATATCGTAACGG
>JAENZA010000043.1 GCA_016841485.1 Methanobacteriota archaeon | reverse complement strand
CGGGCTTCTGGTAACAGTAGGGGGGAAGCTGGTTGGCCCCGTACCCGCAGAGGACGAGGTTGCCATCGCAGGCGGCATAGCCCTTGGCGGCCGCGTCGGCCGTGGAGAGGCAGATGCACCCGGCACGGCAGGGGGGTATCGAGGTCGGCGTAGGCGTGGACGGCGCTTCGTAACAGTACATCGGATTCTGGTACTGGTCATAGGCACAGGGCGTCTCCTTTCCTCCGCAGAGGAGGTATCCCATATTCTGCGCTGCGGCGGGCGACAGACAGGTGCAGTCGCCGGGGCAGGAGACCGGTGCCGGGGCCGCCGTGGCGGTCGGCGTCGGTGTTAGTGTTGCAGTGGGGGTCACTGTTGGTTTTGCTGTCGGGGTGGGCGTGGGGGTCGCCGCCTGGTAGCAGTACAGCGGGGTCTGTTGTGCATCGTACCCGCAGAGCGTCACCTCCCCGCCGCAGGGAACATATCCTTTCTTGGCGGCTTCCTCCTTGCTGATGCAGACGCACCCCTTCGGACATTCATCCTGTGCCGCCGCCGGGGCGCTGCAGCAGAGGGACACGAAGAACAGAATCATCAGGACTATACCTGCTTTGAGGAATCTCGCATTGCTCATGTCAACCACCTGGTTGGACGAACAGTGGGTATGGGGACATATAATGATTGCTTCAGATCAGGGAGAAGGCATGGGGGGATATGGTGGATATGCGTCTCTTCCTTCAGGGGGGAGGAGGGCGGTTGATGAACGGCCAGGAAAAAAAGGAGAAAAATGATTAGTCCTTCCGGGAGAGAAGAACCGCACCGAAGGCCGCAAGGCCTGCAATTCCTGCCAGCGGGAAGGGGCTCTGCGTGGGCTCAGTCGTTGGCTCAGCCGTCGGCTGGGTGACCGGGATCATCATCAGGTCCGCCTGGAGCTGGACGGTTTCGCCCTTCGCCGGGTACTGGGTGATCTCGCCGGTGAATGTCTCATAGCCTTCCTTTGCTACGGAATAGGAGGTGTACGGGGTGCCGGTCACATAGACCTCGACTGTCAGGGTGCCGTCTTCGCCGGTGGTGCCTTTGACGTCACCATCAAAGGAGACCTCTGCGCCGGGGACATTGGTGATGACCTCGTAATAGCCCTTGTCACCGCCGACCGTCAGTGGAGACAGTTCCGCCTGGAGCTGGACGGTCTCGCCCTTTGCCGGGTACTGGGTGATCTCGCCGGTGAATGTCTCATAGCCTTCCTTTGCTACGGAATAGGAGGTGTATGGGGTGCCGGTCACGTAGACCTCGACCGTCAGGGTGCCGTCCTCGCCGGTGACACCCTTGTCATCATCGTTGAAATAGACCTCGGCACCATCCACATTGGCATTGACCTGGTAATAGCCGATATCACCGCCAATCATCGCACCTTCCGCCGCTGCCGCCGTTGCGACGATACATGCGACGAAAAGAAGAACCGTTACTGTTTTTCGGATCATAGGAAGTGGTATTCCCTCCCTTTCATTTATTAATGACGGTTGGATAGAGGTATGTTCCGGCATTTCTGGCATCAATAAGGCTGGAAAATGTATAATGGCCGGATATCATTCTGATGCGGGAACAGCCCATCATATGGCATCCGAATGAGGGGGCACAGTCGGCCCCCGCGGAAGGTCTCCATCCGCCGGGAAATGCCGGTCTCCCGCTTATGTCCGGGAGGGAAAATATGGATTTTTGGCCTGATTGGCCGTCGTTGTACCTATGCCTTCTCCCGCACCGGATACTGGATCTCGGTGAGGAGGTCGTCTTCCGGCGTATCCGCCGGGTCGTTGAGGTACAGCTCCCGCGGTGCACCGGCACTCCCGAGGCCTTCCTCCTCCAGGTACCCGTACATCCTGGCGTGTGCCATGCCGAGGTTGTGATAAGGGCCCTTATGGATTGCCGATATGACGGTTGCCCCGGGGAGGGTCTTCACCCCGATGGCCGGGTTTGTCACGGTCACCGGGCCGGTGACCGGAAGAAAGACCTCGACGAGACCGCCGTGCTCGTCGCAGTCCTCGCCGATGTAGACTGAGCCGACGGGCCCCGTTGCGGCAACGCCGTTTCTCACGTTTGCCGGGCTTGCCATCTCCTCGCAGATCTGGCCGATGAGCGAGGTCATCAGTTCTTGGTACGGTCCCTCGCCCCGGATGGTGAGCGCCCGGATGGGGGGAATGTCCTTTCTCTTCCATTCTTCAAGATTCACTTTGAACAACTCCTCAAACGGGTCCTCTGCGGCGAGGACCCGTTCGACCATCGCCAACCGCTGGATCTCCGCACGGGTCGCAAGGAGGCGCTCCCGGAGAAGCGACCGGACCGCCGGGTCCGCCGTCCCCTTCCCCGCGAGGAGTGCCGCCGTCGCATCGAGGGTGAACCCGAGGCCGGTGAGGGCTGCAATCCAGATGCCCCGTTCAATCTGCTGCTGGGTGTAGTACCGGTACCCGGTGCAGAGGTCCTTCTCCACCGGCACCAGGAGGTTCTTCTTCTCGTAGCAGTACAGCGCTTTTCTCGAGAGGCGCGTTACCTCTGAAAACTTCCCGATCGGGATCCTGTCGGTCGGCATGGTCACCCATACAGTATTGCGCCGCAGAAGATATGACCGTGCACTCACCCCCGGGGAAAGGTTGCCGACCCGTCCAAGGCATCCGCCAATCGTGGTTGGTATCTCAGGGGAGTGAGTTCAGCAGGTGGTCCCCCAGCGCCGGAGCACCCCGCAGAGGACCAAAAACCACCCCGCGGTGAGGGCGATGTACATGATGCCGATGATCGCCATCCGGAGGAGAAAGAGCCCGGGAGTCGGGATGAAGGCGAGAGAGGCGATGATCATCGAGGGAAAGGCAAGCTGGAGCACATTTCCGGTGGCGGCGCCGAGAAAGAGAGCACCGAAGATGACCGGATACCCTGCGCAGGAGCGGTACCGTTCCCGTACGGCGAGGACGAGGAGCGGGGCGGCGATCATCAGGGGGGTCATAAGGGTCAGGGTGATGGCGCCGATGACATACCCCATCTGTGAACTTCCGAAAGCGAATGCCACCAAAAGGACGGCGGCCACGCCCAGTGCCACCGCCGCCCGCCCCGTTGCCGGAATTGGCAGGCGTGAGAGGAGGGCATAGAGGACAAGGGCGATGATGGCGTGGGTGAGTCCCTGGATGAGGAAGAGAAAGATCACGATAAACCCGATGGATGAGGCGGAGATCATTACCGGATGGTCTGAAGATCATCATGCATATCCTTTCTCCCGGCTCCGTGCACCCGGTGCTCCGTTCTTAAAAAAATCCGTATCTGCGGCAGAAAAAATGAATGTTCAGATATGGCGTCCCAAAAAGTAGACGCCGACGCAGATCACGCAGATGGAGATGGCCATCCAGAGCATATCGAGGGACGTGGTAAACGTCATGGAGAGGATGCGCTGGAAGAAGCTGACGATGAGGACCATGATGATCACCTTTACAATCTTGTTCTTCAGGTCATCCAGGTTCGTCACCTCGAGAATGCTCCCGAAATCCCCTCCCGTCCGGGCGATGTCCAGCTCGGAGATGAAGAGCTCGTAAATCCCGAAGGAGAAGATGAGAAGCACGAGTGCAATCAGGTAAAAGTCGATTGCCCCGATGATGGCAATCAGGATCTCCTCGTGGCCGATGTGGGACTCGGCAGCAAAGAGAAACTCACTCAGGGTGTTGTAGATCTCAAGCGATCCTGCAATAAAGAGGGCGATAGCACTGATTGCCCCGAATATGACGCCCAGGATAACAATGTAACGGACGCTCCAGAGCCCCTTTTCGAAGATATGTTCCACCAGATGCTGGTCCTGCGGTTCACCGGTCCTGCCGGGTATTTTCGTATTTGTCATTATTTCAGCCTCGTATAGTAGGGAGTGGAGATGATGGTGGTGCCTGCCGTGGTGGCGGCGGCCCTCAGGATCTCCTGTCGGATGTACTTGGTCGGTATGGTACAAAAATCCTCTCAACGGGGGCTGTTATGCCCTTTTTTCGGCTCGGGGATGGCAGGCTGGGCGGGGGGTGGCGGGCGTCCGCCGGAACGTAAAAAGGTGCCCACCGGGCCGGAGGCATGCAGAATCGCCCTTTGCCTGTACCTGCCGGACGAATGCCGGAAATATTCATCGGGCGACTAAAAAGGAGCTCATTGAGGGTATTATGCGATATCGGCACAATATTTGCCGATTATTCTGGTAAAAAAGAACCCGATGCTGATGAATGAAAAATGGGTCGGATGCGAATATCTATTATCTCATACGACATTTATCTTTCTGAGTTTATCTCATGAACGACAGAAACAATTATCGGGGCGGTAGCCGTGGTGGTAGTAACGATGGCGGACAGCGGCGCTCCTACGGTAGCAGCGGTCCCCGTGGCAACAGCGGTGGACAGAGGAGATCCTTTGACGGCCCCCGTGAAATGCACAAGGCAACCTGCGCAGACTGCGGAAAGGAATGTGAAGTTCCGTTCAGGCCTGCTGAAGGAAGACCAGTGTACTGCAATGACTGCTTCCCGAAGCACAGAAAACCCAGATACTGATTATCAGCATTAGGACCCCAATTTTCTTTTTTTCTCAGCTCTCTTTCAGAGCTCCGGCTCCGGCGTTTCTGCCGGCATGGACGCAGGCATGCTCCCGCGCCTCAATATATTCGCGAACCTCAGGTTACTGAGCCTTTGCTGCCCGATGGTGAAAAAGAGGCCAATGAACAGGTTTTCTGCACACCTCCGGTTCCCCTCGATGTGCGGTGTTGTCAGGGGGATGGTGCCCATGGAACTGTCCTCTGGCCCCCGAAGAAACCAATATCACATCCCAGCTCAAAATGGTACCTCAGAAGAGAGTCCTGCGACCGCTCTCGTTTACCGGTGGAAGAGATGAAATTTGGAACCCTCAACGATGCTGATATTCATGGAAAAACGGTGCTTCTCCGTGTCGATTTCAACTCGCCAATAGACCCGGCATCAAACCTGATCCTGGATGACAAACGGTTCCGTGAACATGTGCCGACGGTCCGGGCGTGCGAGGATGCACGGTGCGTGATTCTTACCCACCAGTCCCGGCCGGGCAAGAAGGACTTTACCACGCTCGAGGGCCATGCCACAAAACTCGACCAGATGATCCCGCAGCCGGTCACCTATGTGGACGATATCTTTGGCAGGTCGGCCCGGGAGACGGTGGCCGCGATGGAACCCGGCGAGGTGGTCATGCTCGAAAACGTCCGGTTCAATGCCGAGGAGAACCTGAAGATGCCCGCCGCAGAGGCGAAAAATACCCATCTCGTCCGGCGGCTTGCGGCGATGGGGGACCTCTACGTCAACGATGCCTTCGGGACCGCTCACCGGTCGCAGCCGACGATCGTGGGCCTCCCCCTCGCGCTTCGCTCCGTCGCGGGGCTTCTGATGGAAAAAGAAGTCAGCACCCTTGGGAAGGTCTTCTCCGGGGCCCCCGGCCCGGTGACCTTCGTCCTCGGCGGGACGAAGGTGGACGATTCTCTTGATGTCGCGGCAAATGTGCTGGAAAAAGATATCGCTGATACGGTCCTTGCGGTCGGCGTCGTGGCAAACGTCTTTCTGATGGCCAGGGGCATCGACGTCGGGACGCCCGCCCGGGATCTCATTGCCCAGCTGGGCTACAACGGCGAGGTGGCAAAGGCACAGGAGATCCTTGCCCGCTACGGCGACCGGGTGGTGCTCCCGGAGACCGTCGCGGTCAGGGACGGGGACTCCCGCCGGGATGTCCCGGTCACCGCCATCGGCAACCTCCCCGTCCTCGACCTCGGCCTCGAGTCCGTCGGCCCGGTCACGGACCTCATACGCTCCTCGGGCACGGTGGTGTTAAACGGCCCCGCGGGCGTCTTCGAAGACCCCCTCTTCGCCACCGGGACGAACGAAATTCTCCGTGCCGCCGCCTCTGCGGAGTTCTCCGTCGTCGGTGGCGGGCATACGGCGGCGGTCATCGAGTCGATGGGGCTTGCCTCCGGTTTTTCGCATATCTCCACCGGCGGCGGGGCATGCATCGAGTTTCTGACGGGAAAGACCCTCCCGGCGGTCGCCGCCCTGGAAGAGTCCCGGAAACTGTTCGGGTAGGGTATCTCCCCACCCTCTCCGGGTGTCTGGTCCGGCGGTCAGGCAACCCCTGCGATACGGGATGTCCGGGGCCAGGCTCACATATTTTTTTATATCACGTTTCTGCTGATACGCGTGTCCTGATTGCATCCACGAAAATTCAGTTCCTCTGTTGGGCGTATCCGTCCGGGGAACCTCTAAAAGCCCCGGACACAGTCGGGTCTTAGTTTGAGGGATGCAAAAAAAAGGTGATGGTAGTGCAGGTGCTGTTGGATCTTATACCGGAACCGATGCACTGTCGTAGATGAGTGACACATAGCGGGCATACCAGATGCCGATGAAGGGCACGGCGATGATCATGAGGATCCATCCGATGACCGGGATGATGGCGAGGACGAGATAGACAATAACCGCGATGATCTCGAATACCAGGATGGCGATGAAGTAGTTGAGCCAGCCTATTGATTTGATCGTCTCGAGGATGGCCCCAAAGGCAAAGGCCTCGCCAAACTTCTCCGTCCGTGCGTACCGGATGATCCCGATGATCGCAACGAGGGAGAAGATGATAAACACCAGCGCGGTCACCGCGGCCCCGATGCCCATCCCCACCAGAGCGCCCATGATCGCAGTGGGATCGGTTGGGGACCCTAAAGCAGCTCCGCCGAGGACTGCACCACCGACGAGGAGTATCCCTATGATGATCGCCGGCAGGAACCAGATGATGCCGATGATAGCGGCTATCAGGCCGGTGATGAAGAGATTGACGTAGTCTTCGAGTTCCGGTGCGGGAGCAATACCCTTCATGATGCGCAGGGTGTACCCCGTGAAGATGAAGTTGATGATCGGAATGGCACTGATGATGATAAGCAGGATCCACCGTACCCATTGTCCGACCAGTCCGTCCTTTGTATACTCAAAGGAGCTTCCAAGCGTTTCTCCGATTGCAATGCCCATAAGAACACCTCTTAGGTATATCTCCTCTTTTTTTATAATATAAAAATTTTCTTCTGAAATTCCCTGTTGAATTGGAGGGATATCCAACCACAAACAGAAAAAATTCAACTGAAAAAAATGATGGGAGAGAAATTATTTTTCATCAGTTATTTGCCGGTGCCCCGCTCTCGTAGATCAGCGTGAGATAGCGGGCCGACCAGACGGAGATGAATGGCAGGGCGATGAAGTAGAGGATCATGCCGATGAACGGGATGAACTGGAGGACCATCATGATCACCGCTACGATGATACCGAAGACGAGCACTGCGACGAAGTAGTGCAGCCAGCCGACCTTCGAGATGACCGCAAGGATCTCCTTCAGGTTGAACGCCTCGCCGAACTTTTCTTCCCGGGCGAACCGGATGATTGCAAAGTTTGAGATGAGGCTGATGATGAGGGCGAGGACGATCGTGATGAGAATACCAACGATCATTCCGCCCACCCCTGCGGCGGATTCGGGGTTACCCACGAGTGCAAAGACCGAGGCGCCGATGAGCACGAATGCGACGATCATCACCGGGATGGCGTAGATGATCCCGATAATGATGACCAGAATGCCGTCCACAAACATCTTCACCCAGTCATCCGGGTCAGGTGCGGGCACGACGCCCCGGTAAATCCTCAGGAGATATCCCGAGAGCAGCGGGAAGATGATTGTTGAGATGAGCAGGAGTGCCCATCGTTTCCATTCTCCGACAAGTCCTTCCTTTGCATACGCAAAGGAGGATCCGAGTATTTCACCAATATCCATAGAATTACCTGGTGGAATAGGATATTTACCGGATGCTTATAATTGTGATCCAATATCAGCTCACCCGACGGCCGTTTCTTCTCTGTTGGGGCGAATATTCCGGGGAAAGCGCAGAATCAAACAAATATAGGTTAAATTTTTCTAATAGACGGGATATATTGGGGTTGTTATTCCGGGCGGCGAACGGAGTGCCGGCCGGGGTCCTGAAAGGCGGTGAGGTCTGTTGATCCGTGTGCTGATGGTTGATGATGAAGAGGATGTGTTGAAAGCCGGCAGGCTCTTTCTGGAAAAGGACGGCGATATCCAGGTGGATGCCGCCACATCCGTGAGAGGAGCCCTTGAAAAACTTGCGGTCATGGAGTACGACGCAATCGTCTCGGATTATCATATGCCGGGGGTTAACGGGATCGAGTTTCTCCGGGAGGTCCGTGCACGGTTCGGGGATATTCCGTTCTTCATACTCACGGGAAAATCGGAGGAAGAGGTGGTCATCGAAGCCCTCAACAGCGGAGCAACCGGGTACCAGCGCAAGGGGACCGCGGTCCGGGAGATCTTTACCGACATCACCAACCAGCTGAGAATTGCCGTCCAGAAACAGCAGATGGAACGAAAACTCGCACAGAGCGAGATACGGTTCTTCGACCTGGTGGAGCATGCAAACGACCTGATAGAATCGGTCCGCCCGGACGGGACCATCATCCATGTGAACCGCGCCTGGCGCGAGACGCTCGGGTACACCGAGGAGGAGATCGCTTCAATGACCATCTTCGATGTGGTCGCCCCCGAGGTCCTTGACGAGTATATGCGTCTCTTCGCAGGGCTGATGAACTGCGCCGAGCATTCACGGTTCAGGACCACCTACATCGCCCGCGACGGGAACAGGGTCTACCTGGAGGGGAGCGTCAACTGCCGGTGTGACAACGGCAATCCGATGGCGACCAGGGGCATATTCAGGAATATCTCCGAGCTCAAACGGGGGCAGGAGGAGCTCCGGCTGCTCCATGCCCTGGTGGACTCCCTGCCCTGCGCCATCCTTGTCACCACTCCCGACGGTGAGATCACCACGATAAACAGCGGCACGCCGGCGATCTTCGGGGAGGATGGCCGGGACGCCGTCGGGATGGCCTTCGGGGATCTCATCGGTGATCCTGAGACCGCACGGGAGGTCATCGAAGGGGCGATGAAGGACGGTGTCAGTTACGGGCATGCTGTCACTGAAGGGGAGGCCGGCTTTTTGCACCTGCGCATCCGGGGTGTACGGGTGGACGGTGATGAGGAGTGCCCGGACCGCCTGGTCCTCAGCTGTCTTGATGATCGCAGGATGCATATGGCACGCGAGTCGTTTCGGCTCCTTGCCGAAGGGGTGGGGGCTCCGGTGGCCATTCTCGGGAAGGGAGATCAGATCCTCTTTGCCAACCGTGCGATGGCGGCCCTTGCCGGCATTCCCGATCCCGTCCGTCTCCATGGGGTCTCGTTTGGAACCCTCTTTTTCAGCGGCCCGCTCCCGGGCCCGTCATTTATAGAGACGGATCCGGTCCCGTGGTCTGCCTGCGGGGGAAAGGTCACCGCCCATGCCCGTGTGCTGCCGCTCGTCTTTGAAGGCGAAGAGGCGCGGCTCCTGATCCTCAGTGACGCACACCGGGAAGAATCAGCATAAAAGAGAAGGGGGCGGCCCCCTTTTTGTGTCGTTCTCATTCGTCAAAATCGGAGGGGGGACCGGACGGTCCGGAGCCTTTTGCCCCTGCGGGTGTCTCCGGTTCGGGAAGGGTGGCAAATGCCTCTGCCGCCTCCTCGTATCTGCCGAGGCAGGCAAGCGAAGAGCCCATACGCATCGCAGCCGCGGTAAAGTCCGGTGCTGTATCCAGAACCTGCCGAAACGCCGCCACCGCCTGTTCGTGGCGGCCGATGTCGGCAAGTGCGATGCCCTTGCCGTACCGGGCGGTCACATTCTCCGGGTCAAGTTCGAGGACCGTCTCAAAGGCCTTGCCCGCATCCTGGTACCTGCCCACTGAATCGAGGAGGAGTCCGTAGGCACACCAGAATGCCGGATTTTTCCGGTCGATTTCGATGGAGCCCCGGTAATCGGCCATCGCGGCATCAAAGAGGCCGAGCCGTTCGTTGATCTTTGCCGAGAGGAACGGAGGAACCGGGGAACGCGGGGAAAGCTCCCGAATTTGTCTGACCGCCGCAAGGGCATCTTTGTACTGCCCGGATGCAAGCAGCGCCTCGGCCATCAGGTAGCTGGCCTCGGTGTTGGCAGGCTCTGCCGCAACGACGGTGGCGTATGCCTGGGCAGCCTCCGGGTACTTTGCGGACTTCAGAAGCGCCCCTGCAAGGCGCGACCGGGCAAGGGTGTCGCCCTCGTCGAAGGAGATCAGCTTTTTGCATGCGGCGATCGCCTCCTCATAGCGGCCAAGGCGTTCCAGTGCCCCTGCCTGGTACTCCCATGCCGCACGGCTGCCGGGGTCCTGTCCGGCCACCGCGGATGCCACCTCGACGACCTCCCCGTACTGCCCTTCGTGCATGAAGGCGGCGGCCAGGCGCAGCCACGTATCCGTATCCTTCGGGTTTGCCTCCAGCGCCTCGCGGTACCGGGCGATCGCTTCATTGAACCGGCCCGACCGCTCCTCTGCATGGCCGAGGAGAATGCGGGCCGTGGTGTCGTCGGGGACGAGGGCGAGGTAGGCGGTGAGGCCTTCTGCCGCCTCCTCCGGCCTGCCGCTCTCCAGGAGTGCATTTGCCCGTTCCCTGAGCGAGGGGGCGTGATCGGGGTTTCGTCCAAGGGCTTCGTCGAAGGCCGCTATCGCATCCGGGTACATCCGCATCTTTGCAAGGACCCACCCCTCTTCAAAGCGGATCAACGGGTCATCCGGGCGAAGGGCCACGGCTTTTTCCAGGCAGCGGTGGGCGTGGGCGGCGTCGCCCTTTCTCAGGTAGGTGCTGCCAAGAGCAATCCATGCATCCGGGTCGTCCTTGTTGCGTTCGAGGGAGCGCTGATAGAAGTAGATTGCCTCATCGAACTTCCCGAGGCATTTGAGTGATTCGCCGAGGCGCAGGGTAATGCCCGCTCTGCCGGGTTCCTCCTCAACGACGCGGGTATAGTATTCGGCCGCCGCCTCGAGTTCGCCGGACTTCTCGAGAAGGCCTGCCTTCTGCGCAAAGAGGCTGATATCACGGGGGGCGAGGGCAAGGGCCTGGTCGATCATCGCCAGTGCATCAGGGTACATCCCGAGGTGTTCGAAGGCCGTCGCCATCGACCGGAGCACCGTCAGGTCGCGGCCGTGTTTGCCCCCGACCGCCTCATACGCCTCCAGCGCCTCGCGGTACTGCCCGAGTTCCAGGAGGGCGGCGGCCTTGAGGACGAGGGTGCCTGCATCGTTCGGGCGTGTGGCGAGGATCTCATCGAAGAGGGTGAGGGCCTCCTCATGGCGCCCG
>JAENZA010000248.1 GCA_016841485.1 Methanobacteriota archaeon | reverse complement strand
ATGAGGAGGCGTCCGAGCGTCTTGACCAGGTGGTTTACGGGAGCCTGACAGCACTGGAAGCAGAAGCGGGGCGTCTCCGGGACCTGATGAAGATGGCACGGGACGTGACCTCGGCAAAGGACAGCAAGCTCCGAGAACTCACCCGGAGAAACGGCTACCTGGACCTGGCGATGCGAGGACAGTACGGCCCGCGGAAGGTCCTGATCTTCACCCGGTACAAGGATACGCTGGACTATCTCGTAAGAGAGATACCGAAGAAGCTGAAGAGCATCGATTCTGCGCACGTGTTTGCCGTGTACGGCGACCTGAACGAGAAGAACCGGCACGAGGTGATGGATGCGTTCATCGAGGCGGAGTATGGGGTTCTGGTCGCGACCGACTGCATCAGCGAGGGGGTGAACCTCCAGCATATGGCCAACCAGGTCGTCCACTACGAACTGCCGTGGAACCCGAACCGGCTTGAACAGCGGAACGGTCGGCTGGACCGGTACGGGCAGCCCGAGCGCGAGGTGCATATACGGACGCTTGTGATGCGGGATACGCTCGATGCAAAGATTCTCCGGGTGCTGTATGAGAAGGCCCAGCAGATCCGGGAGGATTATGGGTTCTCTCCGCCGTTCTTCGGCGACGATGCGGATGTTATCTCCCTTATCGGGGAGATGGGGCTGGATGTCGGTCTGCCGCCGGCGCAGCGGTCGCTGTTTGATTCGTACCGGGATGGGCCCGGTTCGGGGCAGCGGGTCGATCCGTTCAGCGAGGAGACTATCGAGAAGATCAAGAGCGAGAGTTTCTACGGGCAGACCTGTGTCGAACTCGCGGATATCCGGGCCCGGATGGAGCTTTCGGAGCGGATTATCGGGACGGAGAAGGATTTCGAGCGGTTTGTGAGGTATGGGCTTACCCGCTTCGGCTGCACGATCACCGAGAACCATGATCGGAACCAGACGCTGCGGATCGTACTCTCCGGTGCACTGGTGATGCCGGGCGTTGAGGTTATTGAGAAGGCTACTTTTGAGAAGCGGATCGCCCTCCAGGAGGTCGGTATCGAGCAGCTGAACACGGGGCATCCGGTGGTGCGCCGCCTGATCGAGCTCGTCAAGCGAGACGTCTTCGCACCGGAGACAGGGATGTACGGCAGGGTCTGTGTGGTGGCGACCCCGGATGTGGCGCACGTGACGGCATTATACCACTTCCTCGTGCGCTACAGCATCGGCGGGGCACGCCCCTCGCTGGTGGAGGAGATCGTGCCGGTAGCCTGCGATCTGGTCACGGGGTCTTTCCCGGGCGAGGAGGATGCCGCCGG
>JAENZA010000042.1 GCA_016841485.1 Methanobacteriota archaeon | reverse complement strand
CTTCCGATCTCGATGCCGTGGAGGACGGTGATCCCCTCCCCTTCCATATCGCGGTTCACCTGCTCGATCTCGTTTGCCTGCTCGCGGATTTTGTCCGGCGAGATGCCGTGGGCGACGGGAAGGCCCGCCGAGTGGTCGCAGACGGCGATGTACTCCCAGCCGCGGGCAAGCGCCGCCTCCGCCATCTCGCGGATGGTATTCGCCCCGTCGCTCCAGCGGGTGTGCACGTGGAGGTCGCCCTTCACCTCGTCGTACCCGATGAGTTTTGGAAGTCGCCCCTCGCGGGCCGCCGCTATCTCGCCCCGGTCCTCGCGGAGTTCCGGTTCGACGTAGGCAAGGCCGAGGGCAGTATAGATATCCTCCTCCCTCTCCCGTGCGATGACCTCGTCCCCCTCGCGGGCGGTAAGGCCGTATTCGCTCAGTTTCCAGCCACGCTCGATGGCACGTTTGCGAAGCGCGATGTTGTGGGCCTTCGAGCCGGTGAAGTACTGGAGCGCCGCCCCAAACTGTTCAACTCTCACCACCCGCAGGTCCACATGGAGGTTGTTTCCGACGACGATCGTGCTCTTGGTGGGGCCCGTCATCACGACCCGTGTGCTCTGGGGGAGCGAGCAGAAGAATGCGGAGACGGTCGCCGGGTCGTCCGTTGCGACGAGGACGTCCACGTCGCCGATCGTCTCTTTGCGGCGGCGAATAGACCCGGCAAGGCAGGCCCGGATGACCGCCGGATGCCCACGAAGCGCCGCCTCGATCGCCTCCGCATCCGGGAGAATGGTGCCGAGGAGAAAACGCGAGCCCCGCTCCTTATAGACCTTTATCGCCGCGAGGATGTTCTCTTCAGAGGTCTCGCCGAAGCCGGGAAGCCCCCTTATTTTTCCGGCTTTCGCCGCCTTCTCGAGGTCGTCGATGTCATTCACGCCAAGCTTCCTGTGCAACAGGAGCGCCTTCTTCGGCCCGATGCCCTCGACTTCCAAAAGCTCCACCATCCCCGCCGGCAGTTCCTTTCGGAGCTCGTCGAGATACGGGAGCTCCCCCTCTTCGATGAGCGTCGTGATCTTCGCCGCGATGTTCTCCCCGACGCCGGGAATTTCCTCGAGCTCGCCGCGTCCGTAGACATCATTGATATCCTCAACGAGCGACTCGATGCTCTGCGCCGCCCGCTGGTAGGCACGGGGTTTGAAGGCGACGCCCTGGAATGCGAGGAGTTCGGCGATCTCATAGAGGGCGGCGGCGATGTCGGCGTTGGTGGGGGGGGTAGGGGGCATGGTGGTTCAACTCGCTGTGTAAAGGGGATATCCCTATGGATCTCTTATCCGCGATGTAGTGGTTTATCGTAAAGTCATTTTCGGCTGATAGGAAGGAGTTATTATTAAAGATCAGAACCCGTTACTCATTCACCGCTCCCCCCTTCACTTCTGGAATGGTGAGTAAAGCAGAGAGAAGGGAGGGGAAAAAGGATATGAGACCCATGAGACATCTGACACACCTGATAATCATCCTCGTCGCCCTTGTGGCCATCGGCCCGTATGCACCCGTTGGTGCCGAAAAACCGGAAAGTGTCCCGGCAGGCGGGCCGTTCGATGAAATCCTCGCGTCGATCGCGGCCATCGAGGAGACCATGACAGAGATCCGCGACCTCCTGACGGGGACGACTGGCGACCCCGGGTCGGAGATCGAGAGCCTCCGGACGACAATGGATGAGAACTTCACCGACGTCGACACCTCGCTCGACGTGGTGCATTCCGACATGGACGCCTTCCGGGCGGAGGTCGGCGAGAACTTCACTGCCGTCACGGCGGCTCTCGACCGCATCGAGGGAGAATCCGGGCAGGGCACGAACGGGCTCCGGCGACTGCACACGGCCCCTTCTGTGTCTGGGGGAAAAAGACGATACACCCACCCGAGGTCATGACAGCCATCACCTACCGGTGCCGGAATACGAACCGGTCCGCACCGGGGTACGTGGACGTGGCGGTCTATACGAACCAGGGAGGAGATGGATGGAAGGTATACTCTGCTGACTATACAGACCCGGAGCTTGCATATGAGGAGGAGTTCCTGGAAAAGGTCACCATCGACTACTGCTGCTGGTACTATGTCGAGATCATCGCCTCCCCTGATGTCGCCTGCACGGTCTGCTACGAGGGGCCCGAGGCCGGTCTTGACTGCTACAAACCGAACGACTTCCTGGCAGAAGATCTCGAATAACGGTATGGCGATCTATCGGGGTTCTCCCCGAATAGACTTATATATGAATACGGTTTATTCCCGGTTGCCACAAAAGATGGAGTGAACAAACATGGACAAATTTTTGGAAATGGGGAAAAAAATGGAAGAGATGTCCCCGGAAGAGAAGGAAGAGATGATACAGAAGCTCCGGGGGATGTGCACCTGTGAACAGTGTGCTTCCTACACCGACTGCATGAAGGAGAAGGGAGAACTGCTCTTCTGTGCAACCGGCAAAAGCGAGTGCCTTGTGCGGATGAAAGAGTGTATCTGTGCGGACTGTCCGGTGACGCCCATGATGGGGCTCATGAATACCTCGTACTGCATGCAGGGCTCCGAGAAAGAACTGCGGGGACTGTAATCTTTTCTTTTTTCCCCCACCAATCGTCAGTAAACCTTCCGGCCAAACCATGGCCGCGGCTCCTCGGGCGGTAAAAGAACCATATACTCCCTGCCCGGGAGTATCGAGCAGTGAGAGAATCATGGCAAATACCAAATCGTACCTCATACGGCTCACGAAGGACCAGATAGAACCCGCGAGCGAAATGCTCGTAAGATCCTTCTTCAATGATCCGAAGCTGACGCATATCCTCCCGGAGAAGGATGCCCGAAAAGAGAGGGGGAGGCACCTCTTTGCATTCGAACTCCGCTACGGCCTGAGGTACGGCCGGGTCTTTACCACGTCGCCCAACCTGGAAGGCGTTGCCGTCTGGATCCCTTCGGAACGGTCGGCAATCACGTTCTGGCGGGCGATGCTCTGCGGAGGAATGGCGCTGCAGAGAGGTCTTGGAAAAGAAGCGATGGCCCGACTGGAGGCATTTTCCAATCAGGTCGATGAATACCATAAAAAGCATCTCCCCGACCCCCATTGCTACCTGTTCTTCATCGGCGTCGACCCCCGCCACCAGGGACAGGGGTACGGTGGGAAGCTGATGCGCCCGATGCTCGAATGGCTGGACGAAAAGGGCATGGCCTGCTACCTGAATACCCAGAACGAGGAGAACATCGGGCTCTACGAGCACTTCGGGTTCCGGGTGGTGGAACAGGTCACCCTGCCAGGCACTGCATTCGTGCACACCGGGATGATCCGCGACCCGGTGGTCAAAGAAGGAACTTCTTCCGATTAGCCATATACCAACGCTGCGACACCTGCCGGGGAGGGGAGGCCAGAGCTCCGTTCCGGCCAGCCCATCGTCGTCCCGCCGGGGGCCGTGCAGTGGCTGGAGAACACCGGGACCGGCGACCTTGTCTTCCTTGCCATCTGCCAGCCGCAGTGGGCGGAGGAGGATGAGGTGATCCTGAGATAACGTACCCTGGAAAAAGCCCGTCTCGGGAATTGCCCCGGCATTCCTCCGGTGAAATGATTCGTTGAAAGTCGGCACGTGTACGATGAAACCTTTTTCATTAGAGGTATCAGGGTGAATTAAGGAGCGCTAATCCTGTATTCTTGTTCAGAGCAGGAAATCGGGGGTGCGGATGGTGCGACCCTCACTCCTTTCTCAGGACCGCCGCACGGTTCACGAAATACCACGACCGCTCCTCGAGGCGAAGGCCTGCCTCTTCTGCCATGGCAAGGGTGTCAGAGAATTCCTTCCCCGGGACAAGGACCGGAGGTTCGGAGTAAAAGAATATGCCGCCCGGCGCCAGAAGCGTTGATATTTCCCTGAACAACCGTGCCGGATCCGGCACTTCATGGACAACAAAGAGGGCAAAGGCCACATTGACGGTCCCGTTCAGGTCCGGGGAGAGCCCGATCGAGTCCGGACGGCAGCGGTGCGTTCTGATACGCGGCATGAGGCCCTCCGGCTCCAGTTTGCTTCGCAGCAGCCCGAGCATCTCTTCCTGCAGGTCGGCGGCTATCACCTCTCCGCCATCGCCGACCGCTTTTACGAACTCACGGGTGAAGAAACCGGGACCGCATCCAACATCGAGGACACAGTCCCCCCGTCTGACATACCGTTCGGCGAGAAGGTCAGGGCGGTAGATGAACCGGCGCAGTCGGTTGTCGAGCTCTCCCGACCGGGAAGGCGGGTGGACGTCATGCGGTGTGCGGGGTTTCCCATGCGTTTGATCGGGAACCATTGTGGAGTGTAGGAGAACCCCGATAATAACGGTATCTCAGGGCTGCACCAGACCCGCCCCGGCCACGAGACCGGTCCCCTGTTCGGCAGCAGTATGCGAACCCCGGATTTCCATCACCATCAGGAAATCTGAGCCATTTGCCTGCACCGGCCCCCACAGTACTACCAGGGGAGTGATGACCCGGCAGTGACTGCGCCGAAATAATGCATGGGGGTGGGGCCTACTCCTCTCCCTCGACACTGAGATAGATATGGAATTGTGCTAATAATTCGAGGTCCTCTTCCGCTGTATCGCAGACGATAGCGGGAGTCTGTCGGACCAGCCGGAAGACGACCGCATCCCGGGGTATGGCGGGGTCCATCGCCACATCGACGTCCTTCTGGATCACGAACCGTGCCGGGTCGAGGTTGTTCGCGTAATAGGTCTTGAAGATCTCCCGGTCCTCCCCGGAAGTGTCCACCCAGTCGGCGACCTCTGCAACCGTCGTGTCGCAGGGAATCCACCCGTACCCTTCGATATAGTACTGCGCCCAGAAGTGCGTCCCCGGCGTCTCGGCGAGGATCATCTGGTACCCGCCCGTCGCCCGAGCGGGAATGCCGAGCGACCGGCAGAGCGCCGCAAAGAACATGCTCTGGGTCCCGCAGTCGCCATGCCCGGTGGCAAACATGTGGGACGACTCCGCGACCTTCGGTTCGACGGTGTCGAGCGATGCGTGCGGAACGTGGCTGCAGGGGTAGGTGTCGACGATGTGCCAGTAGATTGCCTGCGCCCGGGGATACGGGTTCGTCTCATCGCCGACGATCTCCTCCGCCAGTGCATGGATCTCGTCCGTGACATCGATATTTCTGGATGAGGACGTGTACAGGATATACTCCGGGTCGGTCGTGTCGTACTCCCCGACAAGGGCCGGGTCGACCGTGAAGCGCTGCTCGTACGACGTAAACGCGATATCGGCGGTGATGAGGAGATCGCCGTCGATGGCATCCGCGGGGATTTCGTAGTAGACATATGCTATCTGCCCCTCCGTCACCGGCCCCTCGACGATGTACTCATTATAGGAAAGGTTGGTGACGGCAACGTCCTGCTGCGATTCGGTCTCGAGGGGAAGGGGGAACCATATCTTCAGTGTTCCGGCGGCAGGGAGGATATCCGCCGGGAGGGCCAGCTCTTCGGTGCCGGCATACCAGACCGGGCGGACATACGGAAGACCGCCCTCGGCGCCTTCATCAGCGTTGTCTGCACCGCCAGCAGCCATCTCCGCCGGTAGTAGTGCGTAGCGTGACGTATACCGGAAGTCCATCACCTTATCCGCCATCGGCCGCAGGTAGGCGACGTTTGCGTAGAGAAAATCGCTTGCGACATCCTCATAATAGAGCGTCTCGCCGTCCGATTCGATCGTCTGGGCACGCTCGTCCAGCCACGCGTTCATGTCGGACTCCATGATGGAGGGGATCTTGGCCTGCATAGCCGCCTCCGCCGCCGTCCGGTTGAACGGGAACTCGATGAACGCCCGTGTGGCACGGAACATGCCATTTCGTGCGAGAAGGGCGTTTTCGGTGTCGCCCGAATCCGTATACAGGCCGTACGCGTCTTCATAGAGGGCTGTGGCCGTCCGGTAGTCGGCGTCTGCCATCGCCGCCTCCGCCTGGGCGAAGATGTTGTCGGACGTATATGCCGCAGGAATGTCGCCGTCCGTCGTCTGATCATCGGATGCGTCCATACATCCGGCACCCCCGATAACGAGGAGAAGGGAGAGAAGAAGAGCAGGAAACAGTCCGGGAATTTTCAGGCTCATGATTCTTACTCTACTGTACATGGTCAAAAGCACTCCGAAACAAAATGTTCGCTTATCATCCCGTTCTCCGAAATATTCTTATTTCACCGGTCCCTGCCGTTTTTAGCCATATCAACCTATTTAAATAGTCAAAATGGCGACAATTCACTCATAGATGAATCCTTTTCGCCATTATCCTCAGAAATACCAGGTGGTGCGGGCACTTCACCCCTGCACCGTTGCCCTCTGCGCCCTCTTTCTCCTCTTCATTCTTACATGCCCCCTTGTCCTTGCGGCTGATGCCGGAATCGTTGCCGGAGCAGTCACCGGACCGGAGATATCCAACCCGGCGGATGTGGAGGCGTTCTTCGATACGACCGTGCCTGCAGGCATGGTCGAGTACAACATCCCCGGTGCGGTGGTCGCCGTCGTCGCGGACGGAGAGCTCGTCTTTGCAAACGGATACGGGTACGCCGATATCACAACGCAGTCGCCGGTCGACCCGGAGGCAACGCTCTTTCACGTGGGCTCGATCACCAAGCTCTTCACCTGGACCGCCGTGATGCAGCAGGTGGAAGCAGGGACGATCGACCTCGATGCGGACGTCAACACCTACCTGAAGGATGTCGCGTTGCCCGACACATATCCGGGCCGGCCGGTGACGATGCGCCACCTGATGACCCATTCGGCAGGGTTCGAGGAGACGGAGGTCCACTTCGCCGTGGCGAAACCGGCGGATCTCTACTCGTACCGGACCTACTGCAGGGAGGATATCCCGGCACGGATCTATCCGCCGGGGACCGTCACCTCCTACTCGAACTACGGCACGACGCTCGCAGCGGTGATCCTCGAGGATGTGACCGGCATCTCATATAATCAGTACGTGCTGGAGAAGATCCTCACTCCGCTCGGCATGGCAGACACCGTCGTCTCTTACCCGGAGGCCCCGGAACTGGATGACATTACCGCCTCCGGCTATCACTACGCCGGCGGGGCGAACGTCGCCGTCCCGGACACGGTCTTTGTCATCGGTCCTGCGGGGACGATCAGCTCGACGGCGACCGACATGGCGAAGTTTGTCGGGATGCACATGGAAGAGGGCACCCTCCACGGCGCTACGATCCTCTCGGCGGAGACCGCCCGCCTGATGCACGCACCGGCGTTCGCGAACGACCCGCGGGTGAGCAGCATGTGCCTCGGGTTCTATGAAAACCATATTGGCGGCGAGCGGATCATCACCCACGGTGGCGACACGGATACCTTCCATTCCCTCCTCGTGATCCTCCCCGAGCGGCATGCGGGCTACTTCGTCTCGTACAACAGCGCCGGGGGGAATTCCGCGAGAAATGATCTCCTGATGGCGTTCGTGGACCACTTCTATTACACGGAGGCGGGAACGGCTGCCGGGGATGAGCCGGCCGGACTAGAAGAGGCGAATGCCAAAACGGCCACCGAACCATCCGTTGAAAAGTATGCCGGCACCTACCAGTCGACCCGGCACAATTACCGGACGTTCGAGTTCTATCTTACGCCGCCCCAGCAGATGCAGGTCGAGGCGGGCGAGGAGGGGACGATCCTGATGAGTCGGGGCGGCAGGCCCCCCGTCGCCTATACGGAGGTGGAACCGGGCGTCTTTGCCCAGGCGGACGGGGCGAAAACCTATGCCGGCAACGTGGCCTTCCGGGAGGACGCAAATGTCGACGTGCCCTTCCTCTGCCTCGAAAACGTCCCGATCATGGCGTTCGAGCGGGTCCCGTGGTACGGGACCTACCCGGTTACCGACGGGGTGAAGTTCGCGGGCATCGCCATCCTCCTGACCGTCTTCCTCTGGCCGCTGATGGCGATCGCACGGCGGGCATACGGGCTGGGCGATGGGGATGGACAGGCCAGCGATGCAACAGAAGATATCGTGAGGACGGCACCACAATCACCTCTGCCGTTCTATGCCCGGACGGTCGCGGGAGCAGCGGCCATCATCTTCCTCCTCTTCGTCCTCGTCCTCCTCCCGGCAGTCATGGGCGACGCGGCCCTGATCCAGTCCTATAGGTATGACCGGACGGCGCCGCTCGCCCTCGTGGCGGTGCTGGCGGTGCCGGCCGTCGCCACCCTCCTGTCGGTCGCGAGTGCCCTCCTCCTGATTCCGGCATGGGGACGGTCATTGTTGACGCTTCGGCACCGGGTGCACTACACGATCGTGGTCGCCGGGCTGTTTCTGATGGTCTGGCGGGCGCATTACTGGAATTTGTTGGTGTTTCGGGTATAGATGAGGATTTAAATCCCCTTTTTCGTTCGCTCCAGAAAACCAGTTTCACCGGTCTCGTGTATAAAAGAGCAGGCCATGCTCCCTGTTGCTGTTGTGCCTTCGCATCGTTGTTGTAGTCAGCACACCCGGTTGACGCTTCCCTCCCCGCCCATGCAACCTTTATTCAACCCCGAACGGAATATTGCCTCTATGGAGGACGGAACCCTATGACCTCAAAAAACCTGATTTTTGTCTGTCTTTTATTTGTTAGCATGACAGCGCTGCTCTGTGCCGCCGGCTGCCAGGATGCCGCGGAAATGGGAGCAATCGCGTGCGAAGGGCTGGAGGGCGAGGACCGCGACCACTGCATCCAGCAGCTCGCCGTCGCCTCGGGGAATCTGGAAATGTGCGAGGATATCGAGAGTGCCGGGCCCAAGAGCAAATGCTGGTTGTATATTATTGCAGATTCACAGAATCCCGCATATTGTAACGCTATGGTAAAGCAGGACTGGTACGGCAAACAGGGTGCATATGACATAAATGAATGCTTTCAGTATGTAGCCAGAGAACTCGATGATCCGGATATCTGTCGTTATATTGCGAAAGACTACACCGACACTTTCGGATCCGACCTGAATCCGGGGGGGGTTAGCCAGAAGATTTGCCTCGATTCAATCCAATGTGGACACACCGGGCAAAAGCCGTGTTATTCTTTTTCACAAACGGATGATGATAAAAAATACTCGTGTGTTTCGGAAGACGGCACGCAATTGTATTACAGCACCCCACCCGACACGTGCCCCTGATTCTTCCCATTTCTGTATTTTTTTTCTTTCCCAACTGCTCTGGTCCCGTTCGATGAAAGGACTAATCATGGTGAGTACTAATCACGATTTGTATTCGTATCGTTCAGGGGGAAGTGTGGGATGGGAGGGAAGGTATCTATCCGTGTGGGGGGATACCCGGAGGGTCTGCAGGGTAAAGGAAAGCCGTGAGGGAGAGGTTGCCACCGGACGGGAACTTGCCCCCACAACCGTGGACCAGGTGATGCGCCAGATGGACAAAAAACGAGTATAAGTGGCGGTAGAATGCCACCGGCCTGAAGGTGACCATAGGGCGTTCTGATCCGGGCGGAGGATGCCGATTGCGGCGAAGTGTCACGGGTGGTGAGGAGGAGGGTTTAATCTGTCCAATACAGTGAACTATTATCCGGCGAAAAATAAATTCACAAAACGTGAACAATTTGTTCGCGAAACATGAACAAATTGTTTATATTTCGTGAACAAATAGTATGTAATCCGTGAACAAAATGAATTCCACCATGCTCCCCGAATTGTTCAAATCAAAGGAACGCATCCGCATACTTCACCATGTGAGCCTCCAGACATCGTTTACGGTACAATCGGTTGTTGATGCGACCGGTGTATCCAAGGGCCTTGTCTCCCAGTACCTGAATATGCTCATTCGTGAGCAGATGCTCAGCCGAAATAAACGATCCATTACCCGGCAGCAAACCACTTTCTGGAAAGCTATCAAGCGTATTCTTAATCTTGATCTTCTCAGAGGCACAATAGCGCTCCCCCCATGGGCACGGGGCATAGGCATCTATGGGTCCTGGGCCGAGGGAACGAATACTGCCAAGAGTGATCTCGATCTCTGGCTTCTTGTTGACGCATATCATCCCGAGACAGAGATCAAAGCAGCAGAACTTGAACAGAATATTGCGATCAGGATTCATTCAGAGGTGAATTCGCTCATCCTCACCCATGAAAAAAGGATCCAGATCCGCACCCATGACCAGCCGTTCTATTTCAACCTGATGAAAGGGTATCTGCTACTGGAAGGTGAAGGGCTTGACGTCGCTTGATACCTGCTTTGCCGATGGTAAGCTCCAGATTGTTGAACCCTCAAAAGAGAAAGCAATCGGCTCTCTCAATCTGGCCCGGGAATATCTGGTGGAGGCTCGAAAAAGCCTTCGTATTAAAAACAATCGCCTGGCAATGAATGGCGTCTACTTTGCATGGTTTCATGCGGCAAGGGCAGTGCTATTCCGTGATGGTATCCGGGAGAAAAGCCACTACTGCCTCGAACAATATCTGAACACATATGTAACGAACGGCACTCTCGACAAAAAGTGGATTCTTCTTTTTGGAAGAATGCGAAAGAAACGGGAAGACAGCCAGTATTCACTCAACCCCGCGCCACTCGGAGAGGAGATCGAAAGCGTACTGGTTCTGACCAGGGAGTTCATCGAAGAGATGTCCGGAATGATAGAGTAATGGAAAGGCCGTAGCCACCTGCTCCTTTCCTACCATATCACTCCCATACCAGTCTGGGGCATACCACTTCCCACAAACCCTTGCCTTCACATCCTTTAACTGAGACCCTGTATTCCTATCCTTCCTGATCCCACAACGTCCCGGCAGTGCCGTCCCCCGTTTCCACTCATGGTGATCCGGCATACGGACGGAGATCGCCGCAGGACATACCCTTCTGATCCGGGGGATCCTTGCGATCATTTTGTGGAGACACACAAGTATGAAGAAAGATACAAGATGATCCTGAAAGTCATGAAAATCTAAAAGGATGTGGTATGAGAATAAGAAAGCCTCAGGCGAGATTTGAACTCGCGACCTCGTCCTTACCAAGGACGCGCTCTACCGGCTGAGCCACTGAGGCACCGCAAAAAGTGCACTACAGAGTGGCATTGCCACGTATAAAAGAGTATTGAAATGGATAGCGGAATCGGTCCCGTTCCTGACCGGTTCATGCCCGATTGCGCGGAATACCATCATTGCACGCGTCATTTAAGCTGGTTTTTTACGGAGGCGAGGCTTGCAAGGGCGCCTGCCAGGTCCCGCACCTCGATGATGCAGCGGGCGTGGTTGCTTCGCACCTGCTCAAAGACCGGGCCGAAGTCGATCGTCCCCTCTCCTACCGCGAGGTGCTCGTCGAGGTGTCCGTGGTTGTCGTGGAGGTGGAGATGCGTGAAGGGAACCGCCAGAAACTCCTCCAGGCAGTCGTTCATGTGCGCGTGGCCTACGTCGAGACAGAGGCCGTACCCGTCGATTAACGGGAGATCCTCGGGCGTCGTCAGGAAGAAATAGGGCCATCGCGGCATATTCTCCACCATGAAGGTCACCCCCATATCCTCCGCATATCCCCCCAGCTCCTCGAGGGAGAGGCGCAT
>JAENZA010000041.1 GCA_016841485.1 Methanobacteriota archaeon | reverse complement strand
TTCACGGATGGAGTCCACCGGGATGCCGAGATGTTGCATGCAACCCGCCCGACCGCGGTGAATCTGGGATGGGGCATTCGGCGGGTGCTTGCGGTTCTCGAAGAGGAAGATACCCCCCGGACGGCGGCACAGAGGGCACTCGAGGAGGCACGAGCAATAGAAGAAGAGGACGTACGGCTCTGCCATGCCATCGGGGATCACGGGGCAGTCCTTCTTCCGGACCGCTGCACGGTCCTTACCCACTGCAACGCCGGGGCCCTGGCATGCGTGGAGTGGGGAACCGCCCTCGGGGTCATACGCTCGGCCGTGCAGATGGGCAAGGACGTGAAGGTCATCTCCTGCGAGACCCGGCCCCTGAACCAGGGATCGCGCCTGACCGCCTTTGAACTCGCGCGGGACGGAATTGACGTGGAGACGATCACCGACAGCACCGCAGCATACCTGATGCGCAAGGAGAGTATCGATGCGGTGATCGTAGGAGCGGACCGTATCACCCGCGATGCCGTCTTCAATAAGATCGGCACGTACATGCACGCTGTCTGCGCTTGCCACCATGACATTCCTTTTTACGTAGCAGCACCGTATTCTACCCTAGACCTGCAACACTCGGAGGCCGACATCACGGTTGAAGAACGTGCACGTGAAGAGCTTGCAGAATGCGGCGGCAGGATGCTGATGCCGGATGGTGTACGGGCCAGGAACTATGCCTTCGATGCCACCCCGCTCGACCTCGTCACCGCTATCATTACAGAACTGGGCATCAGACGCCCCTAAACGAAACAAATCCCCTCCATATCCCCCTGACCATGACCATAGAACAACTTCCTACCCCGTCAATCCCCGGGCAACCATTCTGGGACCAGCTGATATTCACGGTCGGCGAGGCGACCCTCATCATCCTCGCTCTCTTTATCATCATACCGGTGGCAGTCATCTGCATCTCCCTTCTCTCCATCCATCACCGGAAATTTTACTTCCCCCGTCTTCTGAAGGCGGGCCTCACCATGACTGAAGGGACCGTCAAGGCACTCTGCAAGCTGTTCGGCCTCGACGACAAGGAACTGACGGCATTTTTTATCCATCTCCACAACACCCTCTCCACCTCGGCGTTTGCAGCAATTCCGATCGAAAAACGGGCGATATTCATCCCCCAGTGCCTGCGGAATTCACAATGCCCGGCAAACCTGACCCCCGAGGGGCTGGTGTGCAAACGGTGCGGCAGGTGCGAGGTGGGTGAGAATATTACCCGCCTGGAGTCCTACGGATACCGGGTATGGATTGCCCCAGGGTCGACCCTGATCAAACGGATGGTAAAAAAGTACCGTCCGGAAGCCCTCATCGGGGTCGGCTGCCTGATGGAAGTCAAGGAAGGCATCGAGATGTCAGACAAACTCGGCATCATCGCCATGGGCGTCCTGACCCTGAAAGACGGCTGCGTCGAGACGATCGTCAACTGGTCCGACGTCTATGATGTTGCCCTGCTGGGCATTGAAAAAAAGGATGCTCAGTGACCGTTTCCGAGCACTTTCACATTTCTTCCGGTCAGTCGGCCTGACTGGATCTTTCCGACCACATAGATTGTCTCATCGCTTGAGACTTCCCCTACCTTGACACCCGGCCGAAGGGTGATATCCCCCCCGGCACGTACGGTCGCGACCTTCACATCATCGCAGATCACGACATCCTCGATGACATCGAGCGTTCCCTTGATGCGCACCTTATTCCCGATAACCGCCCGCTCGCAGGTTACGTCCCCTCCCACGGTAGACATCGGCCCGAGCTCAAGGGTCCCGTTCACATCCAGGCGCCCCCAGATATGGGTTTCGGGCGGGACGATAAAATTACCCGGGACCCTGACATTCCCATCAAAATATGAGCCACGTGGTGCGATGAACGAATCACCCTGACGGTAAATTTTCATTGTTTATTTCTCATTTTTCAAAGAATAATAAATGTATTCACTTACCCTTCACGGGCACGCATCAGAGAAGAACTGCCGAGGCGATGAGGATGCCCAGCGCAAGGAACATGCCGTTTTTCAGGACGCCTGTCGCATTCGATGAGCGCAGACACGCAGGGTCGGCGCACCTGAGCGCCGCCGCCGCACCGAAGAGGATGATGATGTCCGCGACGGTGATAAGGCCGATATAGATCATCCCCCACCAGGGGTAGATCGGGAGATAACTCAGGATGACCGCAGCAAGGGCAAGCAGGAAGGAGAACCTCGCGGCGTTCCCGACTCCCGTGATCATCGGGAGCGTGCGGGCACCCCCCATCCGGTCCCCCTCGATGTCCTCCGCATCCTTCAGGACTTCGCGCGAGGCCGTGCACAGGAAGGTGACCCCTGCGACGGGGATGTTCAGCAGAAGGCCCTCCACCCCTGCATATGCCCCGCCGAAGAGGAAGATGCTCCCCGACAGGTAGGCTACGGCGAGGTTGCCCGCGAGGGGCAGCCCCTTGAGGTTTCGTGCATACACCACCAGGATAAGGGAATTGATGACGGCAATTGCAAGACACTCCGCCGACACGGGGATTGCAAGAAGGATCGCCGCAACGAAGAGAACGGCACTGTACCTGAGCACGCCTGCCGGGGTGACCTCGCCTCCGGGGATGGGGCGCTCCGGCCGGTTGACCGCGTCAATGTCGCGGTCATAATAATCATTCACCGCATTGCCGGCACCGGTGATGAGAACGACAACCGGGACCAGCAGCAAGGATTGTGGGGGAATGGTTCCCGTGGCAACGATGACGCCCAGAAGCGATGCGATGCCCGCCATCACCGCATTGACGGGTCGAAGAATCCTGATGTACCACGGGAGAGCCATAGCTGTTCTTCAGATATGCGACTGACCTGAGAAGAAGATTTTGAAAAGGAATACGGGCTTGAGGGGATTTGAACCCCTGATCATTAACTTAGGAGGCTAACGCCTTATCCAGGCTAGGCCACAAGCCCACAGATGCTGCCATTACTATTTTGCATCAGAAGCTATAAGATTACCTGAATCGCACATTCTGGGAGCGATGGGACTTGTTGAAATAATCGAGGGAACAACACATTTTTGGGTCCCCGAACAGGATGCGGACAGCTCGTTTCCGCCGGGAACCGGGGCAGTCTTTTACAATCCAAGAATGGAACTCAACCGTGATGCCACCATTCTCTTCCTGCGCCATACCGATGTGACCTCGTACCTTGATGCCATGGGCGCATCGGGTGCACGGGGCCTCAGGGTTGCGCATGAGTGCGGCATCCCCGTCACCATCAACGATTACAATCCCGACGCGGTCGACCTTATTGAACGCAATGCCGCCGACCTTGCGGAGGAGGATGTCTCCGTCACCCAGGCCGACTGCAAAGTACTGATGGGAGGCAGGAGGTTTGATGCGGTGGACCTCGACCCGTTCGGGACGCCCGCGCCGTTCGTCGATGCGGCGGCCACCAGCGCTAAACGTTATCTCTTTGTGACGGCAACCGACACCGCACCCCTCTGCGGCGCCCACCTGAAGGCGGGGATGCGGCGGTATGGGGCCCGGCCGCTGAATACCGAGTATCACAGCGAAGTGGGGCTGAGAATACTCCTGGGGTTCGTCGCCCGCGAAGTGGTGAAATATGATCGCGGCATCGAACCACTCTTCTGTTTTGCACGGGAACACTTCGTTCGCCTACATCTCCGCGTGACGAGAGGCGCAGGCCGGGCCGACAAAACGGTGGCCCACATCGGCTTCATCCACCAGTGCCCGGAATGCCCGGAGCGGCTGGAAGAGGCAGGTATTACGGCCGGGTGCCATGTCTGTCCCCGGTGCGGGAAGCGCATGACCCCGGCAGGCCCGCTCTGGCTGGGCCCGGTCAATGACCGGGACCTTATCCATGCGATGGCAGGAGGGCTGGGGGACATTCCCCTTGCAACATCCGGCGCCCTCGAACGGCTCCTTGCTATCCTGAGTGGTGAGCTGGACACCTCCACCTTCTATAACTATCACCGGCTGGCAAAATGCTGGCACACCTCCCCACGAGGGATGGAAGAGGTGCTCGCCTGCCTGAAAGACGCCGGGTATGATGCATCCCGGACCCATTATGACGGAAGAGGAATCAAGACCACGGCCCCTCTCGAGGTCCTGCGTGAATGTATCTGATGAAAAAAGATAGGTGAATCAGGCCTTGGTGACGATCGTCAGGATATCGCTGTCATCGAGTTCATGAGGCAGACCGACCCGCTGGGCATCGTGTTTGACCGATCTTCCCCACACCTTTGCATACCTGAACTTTTCCACAAAGTCGCGGTGCAGTTTGTTGCAGACGCTCTCAACGGTGGCGGGCTTTCTTATGATGAGCGGTTCGTCCAGGTCCGCCTTGTCCCCCACCGGTTTCATGTAGATGCGGATGAAGCCAAGGTGGTCATATATCTCGTCTTTCAGGAGTTCGACGTTGTAGCCGCTTGCCGCTGAGAGCATGATGGGCGGCCTTCCGAACCGGGTGGTCACGTCCTTTTCAATGTCTGCTCTCGTGTCCTTATCGACGAGATCAACCTTGTTGACCGCAAAGAACGCCGGAATGTAGACACGGTTGCCCATTATGGCATCGATGAAATCATCCTGGGTAACCCGCCCACGGACCAGGACATCCGCATTGACGATCTTGTTTTCCGCCAGCATTGGCCGGATATCCTCCATGTCGAGTCCCGGATTTCCCACGGTATTGAACCGTATACCGCCACTGGATTTCTTTTTTATCGTGATGTCGGGTTTTTGCTTATTGATACGTATCCCGGCGTCGTAGAGCTCACGGATGAGCACGTCGATGTGTTTTTCATTGTACACATCCCCGAGCAGGAGAATAAGATCTGCGCCACGGACGACCGCGATGACCTCCTTTCCCCGCCCCTTGCCCATCGCTGCTCCGGCAATGAGTCCGGGGATATCGAGAATCTGGATATTTGCCCCTTTATGCTCCATGGAGCCGGGGACTACAGTAGTGGTTGTGAAGGCATATGCCGCGGCTTCACTCTCGCTGCCGGTCAGGCAGTTGAGAAGAGTCGACTTTCCCACCGAGGGAAACCCGACAAGGACGACCGTTCCGTCCCCGGATTTCTTGACTGAGTATCCTTCACCACCACCGCTGGAGGCCATGGCACGCATAACTGCCTCATCCTTCAGCCTCGCTACTTTTGCCTTGAGTCTTCCGATATGCCCGGAGGTCGCCTTATTATATTTGGTAGTGCGGATTTCTTCTTCAAGATCCCGAATCTCTTCTTCAATTGAAGCCATTTTTGTTGGTATAAGTGGTATTTCGAGATACTTATTGGTACTGTATTTATACATTGCAGTTTGATGCGACCCCGGGGAAAACCGGCCGCAGCCGATGGATGAAGGGGACAAAGGGACGAACCAGTCCGGAGTATGTAGTGCCGGCGACAGGAAGGGGGCCCCGGCTGCACACCAGGCCCCGTCCTCCCGAAAAGAAGGTTCAGGCAGCACCAGCCAGAAGAACGAGAAGAACGATGCCGCCGGTGACGAGGGTGATGCATCCGGCAATCTGGAGCAGCAGATACAGACGGGCAATCCTCTCGGGACTCACGGGATAAGGCCTCCTGAGCGGGTTCCCTTGGCCCGTTTCCTGCGGAAGATATCCTCGCGCTCCATCTCCTCGAGGTATCCCTCGATGTATGCCGCCGTGTCATACAGTGACGGCAGGAGGATATTTGCCAGGGCATTGACCCTGCGCCGGGTGGTGGCAATCTGTTCGGCAAGGCGGACGAGGGACCCTTCGAGTTCGGCAAGGACGAGTGCGGCCCGGACCGCCTCCCAGCAGGCCAGGTAGGCCTCATCGAGATGGGACGACGGAACGGCAAGAGGATAGCCCGGTTCGTCGGCATCGCGCAGGGGATCGGGAATGCTGATGGACGGAACGGCGGTCCCCATCACCATCTCGGTTCGCATAGCCACATCACCTGCCGGTGCCGTCAGGCAGAGAGCGTCCTCAAGCCCACGCAGCCCCATACCCATCCCCGCCCTCAGGAGGGGCGGATATGCCCCGGCAAAGGCATCCTCCGCTTCCTTTCTCAGGCTGTCGCGCCGGTCCCTGAGGCGGAAAAATTCCATTACCATCGTATCCAGCTTTTCCTGGAGGAGCTCATGCCCCTTCTCCGCAACGACGATGCGCCTGCGTATCTTCAGGAGCTCTATACGGGTCGGCCGGGTGCCGCGTATGATCTGCCTGCTCACGGACTCTCCCTCCGTAGATACTTCTCAATGAGTGCCGTATCGATTCTGTTCAGGTCCTCGGCGGGAAAGAGCCGGAGAAGATCCCAGGCGGCATCGAGGGTCTCGTCGACCGTCCGTCCGCCAGCCGCACCCTGTCCGGTAAACGTCGTCTCGAACCGTGCGGCAAACTCAAGGTACCGCCGGTCGGATTCGGAGAGCCCCTCCTCACCGATGACCGTCACCAGGCTTTCCAGACGCCGTCCCTTCGCATAGGCGGCATAGAGCTGGTCCGAGACACCGCCATGGTCCTCGCGGGTCTTTCCCTCTCCGATTCCCCCCGACATCAGGCGTGACAGGGACGGCAGGACATCGATGGGCGGGTAGATGCCCTTCCGGTGGAGGTCCCTGGAGAGGACGATCTGCCCCTCCGTGATATACCCGGTCAGATCAGGCACCGGATGGGTAATGTCATCATCGGGCATCGATATGATCGGAAGCTGGGTAATCGAACCATTCCTCCCGTGGATCCGTCCGGCACGTTCGAAGATGGAGGCGAGATCGGTGTACATGTAGCCGGGGTACCCCCGCCGGGCCGGGACCTCGTCACGGGCGGCGGAGACCTCGCGCAGGGCCTCGCAGTAGGCGGTGATGTCCTGCAGGATAACGAGCACATGCATCCCAAGATCGAATGCCAGGTATTCGGCGGCGGTGAGTGCCAGCCGCGGTGTGATGATCCGTTCGATGGCAGGATCATCCGCACGGTTGATGAAGACCACCGCATGACCGAGCGCCCCGGTCTCCTCAAATTCATTCAGAAAGAACCGTGCCTCTTCGTTGGTGATGCCCATCGCCCCGAAGACGATGGCAAACTCCTCATGGTCCCTGAGCACCCGGGCCTGCCGGGCAATCTGGGCGGCAAGGCTGGAATGCGGAAGCCCGGCCCCGGAAAATATCGGCAGTTTCTGTCCACGGACGAGGGTGTTCATGCCGTCTATTGCTGATATGCCGGTCTCGATGCAGTCTTCGGGGAAGGCCCGGGCGGTCGGGTTGATTGGGGACCCCGATATGTCCATGATCTTGCCGGGAATCACCGCCCCGCCGCCGTCGGCCGGTGCCGCCGATCCATCGAAGATCCGCCCGAGGATCTCGGGGCTTACCACCATACGCAGGGGTTCGCCGGTAAACCTGACCGAGGTGATGTCGGTGTCGAGATCCTGCGTTCCCCCGAAGACCTGGATCACCGCAATATCCGTGCGGCTCTCAAGCACCTGCCCAAGCCGCTTTTCCCCGTCCGGCAGCCGCACCTCAACCACCTCGCCGTACGCGGCATCGCCGACCCCGGATACCACCATGAGGGGGCCCGACACCCGGACGACCGAGGTGTATTCCCGGGCGGGCGATGTCATGTTCTCCCTCCCGTGTTCTGACCGAATGCCGAGGCCATCTCCCGTTCGGTCTCCTCGAAATATTCGGTGAAGGTGTCATTTGCCACGGAGCCGAGACGGGCGAGGCGGTTTGCAACCGGGAGCGATGCAATGTCGGCGACGCTCTTTCCCTTGCCAATCGCTTCCTTTCCATATCCCGCATAGTCCGTGATGAGCCGCATCATATGATACTGTTTCTCCGGCGGGCAGAAGGTATCGACCGAGTCAAATGCCGACTGGATGAGAAATGACTCCCGGATGATCTCTGCCACATGCAGCGACAGCTTGTCGTCCTCCGGAAGCACGTCCTGGCCGACAAGATGGACGATCTCCTCGAGTTCACTCTCTTTCTGCAGAATGGTCAGCATAGTCCTGCGCATCGCACTCCACTCCTCACCCACGTGATCTCTCCACCATTCCTGCACATCATCGGGATAGAGGGAATAGGAACTGAGCCAGTTGATCGCCGGAAAGTGTCGTGCATGCGCAAGGTCGGCGTCCAGTGCCCAAAAGACCCTGACGACCCGCAGCGTGTTCTGGGTGACCGGTTCGGAGAAGTCACCCCCCGGCGGCGACACCGCACCGATGACAGAGACTGATCCCTTACTGCCGGACGGGCCCCGCACCCGTACCTTTCCCGCCCGCTCGTAAAACCCGGCAAGACGCGAGGCAAGATAGGCAGGATAGCCGTGCTCCCCCGGCATCTCCTCCAGGCGGCCCGATATCTCCCGCATTGCCTCGGCCCACCGTGAGGTGGAATCCGCCATCAGGGCAACATCATAGCCCATATCCCGGTAATACTCCGCGATGGTTATCCCGGTATACACCGAGGCCTCTCGTGCGGCAACCGGCATATTCGAGGTGTTGCCGATGAGGACGGTTCTGTCCATCAGGGGTGTGCCGCTCCGGGGATCGGTGAGGGCAGGGAACTGGCGCAGGACATCGGCGAGTTCATTCCCCCGCTCCCCGCACCCGACATAGACGATGATGTCGGCATCCGACCACTTGGCAAGCTGGTGCTGGACCACGGTCTTGCCCGCCCCGAACGGTCCGGGGACAGCAGCGGTCCCGCCCTTGACGATGGGAAAGAAGGAATCGATGATGCGCTGGCCGGTAATCAGGGGGTCCTCCGGTTTGAGTTTCTCGGCAAAGGGCCGTGCGACCCGGACCGGCCAGCGCCGTATCATGGTGACCGGCACTTCGTTCCCCCCAGCGGTGAGAACACCGGCAATCTCGTCCGTAATGGAGTACTTCCCAGTCCCTGCCACGGAGGTAAAGGCCCCTTCTATCCCGTGGGGAACGAGGATCCGGTGAACAAACCGCCCCTCGGATACCGTCCCGATGACGGTCCCGGGGACGGCTTTCTCGTCAGGCTCTGCGACAGGGGTGAATGCATACTTTTTCTCACGGTCCAGTGCAGGAAGCGAGGCGCCACGGATGATGAAGTCCCCCATCTCATTCCGGATGACCTCAAGGGGGCGCTGTATCCCGTCATAGACCGTCCCAAGGAGGCCCGGGCCCAGTTCGACCGAGAGGGGGGCGCCGGTCCGTTCCACCGGTTCGCCCGGGGCAATGCCGGTCGTATCCTCATATACCTGAATCGTTGCCACATCCTTGGCAAGCCCGATGATCTCGCCGATGAGCGCGTCCGTTCCGGCATGGACTAACTCGTACATCAGGGCACCCCGCATCCCGTCGGCCTCCACGACGGGACCGGTGATCCGGATGATCCTCCCAGTCAATGCTCCACCCCCGGGATATGTCTGCCCGCGACTTTGCGGACCGCGCTCGTCACAGCGTCCTCACCGCGAACCGCACCCTGGGGACCAGGGATGCCGATGATGACCGGGTAGGCCCCCCGTGAAGGAGGAAGGTGGATCTCGGTCAGGTACCGGTCCAGCATGAGGACAACACCGGTGTCCTCCTGTGCCAGCACCTCTTCAAGGGCATGCTGTGCCTCTGTCGCATCCGTACAGGAAATAGTATGGGAGATTCCTCCCGCCCGGCAGGCATAAGTCATCATACGGTCACCAATTGCAATGATCTTCATTCTTCCTTCTCCTCCAGCACAAGCACCTGTGCTATCTCCTCCGGGGGAAGCGAGGCTGCCACCCCGTTTGCTATGGCCTGCATGTTCCGCGCCTCATACCCAAGCGCCACCAGGTACCTGAGGAGTGGCCCGCTCTCCAGGTGATACTGGTTCGAGACCCCCCGGACCGTGTCAAGCATGCACCGGTCGAGGGCCGCCTCGAACACAGGAATATTTGCATCCCTGACGGCATCCGGCCGTGCGGAGAGATAGGGTTCATACTGCGTCCCGGCAAGGCTCTGGATCAGGTCAGGCAGTGACCCGGCGCGGGTCGCCCGCAGGAACCGATCCCCGATGAGTTCGAACCCTCCCTCGGGAATCAGATGCCGGCCGATCCGTTCCCTTTCCGTGCCGAATGAGAGGGCACGTAGAAGAGCCAGTATGTTACCAACATCGATCAGACGTCCGGCCACCTCGGTCACAGGGGGCGACAGAGAGATCTCAACTTCCCTTGCCGCAAGGGAGAGTTGTACCAGAAGGGCCCGGTTGAGCTGTACAGAGAACTCTGCAACATCACCCCCTGCCCCGTTGTAGGCACCGGCAAGCACCCGCCCGAAGGGTGCTGAGGCAAACCTGCTGACCGAATCCTCGGGCCCTGCGGCATGCACGGCCTTACGGATCATCTCGGGGGTCAGGGTGCCTGCAGCGGCGACTCTCTGTTCAAGAACGGCAGGGGGAACATTGCGTGCCTTTGCGGCAACAATCCATGCCGCTTCTCCGGCAAGAAACATCTCGGTATAGGTCATGAAGAAATGCCGGACACTGTCCGGAACATTTGCCGAGAGGCTGATCAGGGAACGGTAATAGTGGGCGCGAATGGACCGTTCCGCCGTATCGATGTCCATGTCCGCTGCGGGGGAGAAGGCATGCCCGGCCGTCCTGAACCGGTCAAAGAGGTCATGGAGGGTATGGGCCTCAAGAACAACGGTGGCGGTTTCCCGGTTCACCATGGGATTGCCGATGGCCCGCACCCGTGCATCCGGCCGGGCAAAGGCGGCGATGTTCAGGATGATCTGGAAATATCCTGCCGATGCCGCAAGCATGAGGGCAATCAGTATCGCCACCATGAGGGCAACCACCAGGAATGCGGACGCGCCATCGCCCGTGAGAAGTCCAGCAAAAACCGTTTCGAGCGTCACGTCAGCCATCATTCCCGAAGAGAATTCTCGCCGTCTCACGGGTCAGGCGCTCCCGCATCCGTTCGCATCTGGCAACAAACCGCTGATCACACCGATGGCTCAGACAGGTGACGATAACCCCTCCCCCGGCACGGTCCGCGGACGGTTCCCGGAGGACCGCCGCGGTGATATCGGGATACCCGGCAAGGGCTTCATGAACCGGAGCCACGTCCTCCTCACGATAGAGAACCAGGACATCGCCGGGCCCCACGATCTCCTGCCCCTCTGCAATCAGCCGTTGAAGGACCATTGCATACTCCGTTGTCCCGGGAAGCGCGGACAGTTCGCGTCCGGCCCCTGCAAATGACTGCGCAATCCCGGCTTCACGCGCCTCCCTGATTGCCGTTCGCGCCGTAAGATGCGCCCGTGCAAGGATCTTTCTGCGTCGCTCTTTTTCCTCGCGTCCGCCTTCATCGCAGATGGCGGCATATTCCTGTGCGGCGGCGGCTTCCCCCTCCCGGCGGATGCGTGCTTCCTCGTCAGCGGCATCCCGCAGTATACGCTCCGCTTCAGCGGCCGCATCGGTACTGATACGTGCAATGATCTCCTCCACGCCCATTCATGCACCTCCAAAGAGCCCGATGCCGAACATGATAAGAACAGCCACCAGAAGTCCGAATATGGAAAAGGTCTCTGCCATGAC
>JAENZA010000247.1 GCA_016841485.1 Methanobacteriota archaeon | reverse complement strand
CACCCCGCCCCAGGCCCAGCGGAAGAAATCGTCTCCCTGGATGGCAAGAATGCCCCAGGTAAACCCGTCGCTTGCACCCGCCCATACGAAGATGTCCGCACAGCCGATGCCGAGCGTAACCAGACCCAGGATGCCGATATAGAGACTGTATATGGCGTCAAACCTGCTGATAGTGCAGGTCCGCCGGAACGTGTGGTTTCTGCCGTTGTGCTTCATTTATGCAACCCCCAGAAGGATGCCGATGCCGTGAATCATGCCCCCGTAGACAAAGACCACCGCGAGGAGGACGGCAATCGATGCGAGGAGCTGGCGCCACCCCTCTTTGAGCATCACCACAAAGGTGGCGATGCAGGGGAAGTATATGGTGACGAGCACCACCGATGCGATCAGCTGGTACGGGGTCATCGGAATGGTCGAAAGCTGTGCGATGGCGAGATCTTTTCTGAGAAATGCCGCAATGAGCGGCCCGGCGGTCTCTTTGGGCACGCCGAACCAAACCACGAAGACCGGTTCCAGAAGGTCGGCGAGCGCCTGGATGATCCCGCCAAGGTAGAGGATGTTGACAAGGAAGATGCCGAAGAGCACGAAGGGGATTGCTTCTTTCAGAAACGCCTTCGTCCGATTCCAGAGCTTTTTGGCCACATACTCCTTCACCGGCCAGTGATAGGCCGGCACATCCACGAGAATTTCTGGGTTCTCCCCCGGAATGAGCCTGCTGAGGACAAACCCAAAAAGCCCGAACCCGACGAGAAGGCAGAGGAAGACAATGCCCACGCTCTCCGGGATCACCGTCATCATGATGCCCAGCTGGGCACCGCAGGGGATGAAGAGGGCCAGCAGCGTCATCATGATGAAGCGCTGCTTCTTCGTTTCAAGAATGCGTGTGGCGGTGACGGCGGGCACGTTGCACCCGAGGCCGAGGATGGCGGGTACGATGGCGTACCCGTGCAGCCCTATCCTGTGGAGGACGGTGTCCATCAGGACGGCAAGCCGCGGCAGATACCCCGAATCCTCCATGATAGTCATCGTCAGATAGAAGATGAGAACTGCCGGCAGCACGACCCCGATGGAGACGAAGAACCCCGAGGTCAGCACACCGAACGCCTCCAGACAGTTGTCTGCAAGCGGGTTTCCGACGAAGATGAAGTACAGCCAGCTGCCGGGGTCGGGCCAGACGGACTGGAGATACGGCAGCCAGTAGCCGTCAAAGAACTTCACCATGAACCCGTCTGTCATGAGGGTTCCCGCAAACGAGGTGAAGATGCTCCAGAAGGCATAGAGCGCCGCAAGTGCCACCGGTATCCCCGTAAGCGGCCGGACGGTCAG
>JAENZA010000246.1 GCA_016841485.1 Methanobacteriota archaeon | reverse complement strand
CCCTGCTCGCCATCGGCCATCCCGACGGGCGTGCCCGTGTCGAGGCGACGGTAGGAGCGCATGACGCGCATTTTGCGGAATCCCTTGCGCATATCAGTTCTTTTGGATAGATAGGCGCTATTGCACAGCTCTTTTGCATGGCACTTCCGGTGCCGAACCCCTGAAACCGCCGTATTTCGGCTATTTTTGCGCAAAATCTTGGATCAATTTATATACGATATTATTTCACGTTTATTTGCCGAAGAGACATCGGCAGACCCTGTTTCAGGGGGGGTTTGAATGGCAGGACAGACAGGAGAGAGGGATCGCGATCCGGACATTACGGGCAGGCTGATGAGGATCATCAAGTTCCGGCCCAAAGGGATGACGATCTCGGAACTGGCACGGGAAACGAAGGTCAACCGCAACTCTGTTGCAAAGTACATGGAGATTCTCCAGGTGGCGGGTCAGGTTGACATGAAGGTGGTCGGCAACGCAAAGGTCTACTCCGCAGCAACACGGGTGCCGATTGCGACGATGATCAACACATTTTCAGAATACATCATTGTCCTCGATGCAAAGGGACAGATTGCTCTTATCAATGACCAGTATCTCCATTTCGCCGGTCTTGCCAAGGAAGAGGTTATCGGACACCGGATCGGGGAGGTCAGACTCCCCGGCCTTACGACCGATGTGATCACGTTCATCCGCGACGGTCTCGAGGGGAGAGAGGCGTCGCTCGAGGTGACCATCGAGAAGAGCGGCGGCGAGTACTTCTTTGCCATCCGGTGCATCCAGACGGTGCTCGAGGGAGGGGGTCACGGGACCCTCATCATCCTGCGGGATATCTCCGAACACCGCCGGGCGGAGATCGCCCTTCATGAGAGCGAGAATCTCTTCCGGACGCTCTTTGCAAGCGTCCATATGCCCATATTTCTGCACACGTCCGCCTCCGAGGAGATCCCGGGGAGATTTATCGAGGTGAACGAATCTGCATGCAGGGCATTCGGCCATACCCGCGAGGAGATGCTCTCGATGAGCATCGCCGACCTCTACCCGCAGGGTGAGGACGGGACCCGGCCGGAACTCTTTCCCTTCGAGGAGGGGAAGACCTTTACTTTCGAACGACACCTGCGCACACGGGGCAAAACAACCGCACCGTTTCGCATCAACACACAGTTCCTCGTGATGGACGGCAGGGAGGCAATCCTCTCCATCGCCCGGGACATCACCACCGAACAGGAGCTCACCGAGCAGCACCGGCAGCACATCCATGACCTCGGGTTTCTGGCAACCCCCTCGAGCGAGATTGCGTCCTTCGGGCCGCAGCGCGACCTGTTCTCCTACATCACCGACACCATCGGCCGGACCCTT
>JAENZA010000245.1 GCA_016841485.1 Methanobacteriota archaeon | reverse complement strand
TACCGGCCGTCCCTGCTGCTGCCCGCCATCCTCGAGATGGGATCGACCCGCCAGAAAAACCAGCCCAACCTGGAGGATGTCGGCCTGCTCAAGGTGACCTACACGGGGCTTGATGCAATTGCCGCAGATGAGCCCCTGTGGGAAAGCATTCCTGTCCTCAATCATGTCGGTCCGCAGCGACGCGAGGACTACCTCAAGGGATTCCTCGACCTCATGCGCCATAATCTTGCTATCGATTCTGATTTCTTTATGCGCCCCTTCGAGTTTGCCGAAAAGATTGAGCGGTTTCTGAACCCCGACATCATATTCCACAACGAACTCCTCTCCATGCGGCCGACAGGGTACAGCAACAACGCGCGGAGAGAAACCTATCGGGCTACGGTCTTCCGTCTCACCCACCCGAACGGGTCGCTGGTTCGCTGGACAAAGAAGTCGCTGGGAACAGAGACTACTGAAGAAGCGCAACAGGTCGTCGAACATGTAGAAGCAGTGCTTGCGGCTGAAGGCGGGCTGAAGCAGGAGCGTATTGACCGGGTTGGAACCCTCTCCATGATCAACCCCGAGATCCTCGAACTTTCGCTCGCTCCTCCCGGAGAGGTGCAGGTCTGCAGGAAATGCGGGCAGGTAACCCACTTCCATGAACTCAACCTCTGCATCAACCCGAACTGCACCGACCTTATCACGCTCGACCTCTCCAACAACTACTTCCGGCAGGAATACATGAGGCCGTTCCGGGAGGCGGTCCAACTCCATGCCGAAGAGCACAGCGGGCAAGTTGACGGAGAAACCCGGAAACTGCTTGAGACCCGGTTCAGGGATTCGCAGGATAACCTGAACGTAATCGTATGCACCCCTACGATGGAACTGGGTATCGATATAGGAACCCTCTCGGCCGTCTACCTGAGAAACGTCCCACCCTCACCCTCCAACTATGCTCAACGTGCCGGGCGTGCAGGACGGAAGTCGCAGGCCTCGATGATCCTCACATTTTGCGGTGTCGGCTCACGCCGCGGGCCCCACGACCAGTACTTCTACCGGTATCCGGCAAAGATGATCTCCGGAAAAATCGCTTCGCCCCGGTTCCTGATGGATAACCGGATGCTTATCCGTGCGCATATCCATGCTCTTATCCTTGAGATCATCACCCTTAAGATCCCGCAGAAGATTGATGGGATACTCGACTTTGAGAAGGAAAACCTCCCGATGTTCACGGAAAGCACTCCGGGGGAAGAGGGGGGAATCAGCAGAACCCGTCTTGATGAGATGATCGGGGAGCACCGAGTGCAGATCCGGAATGCCATCAACGAGGTACTGGCAGAAGAGAAGCAGTCCCTCGGCTGGCTCGATGACACCTTCGTC
>JAENZA010000040.1 GCA_016841485.1 Methanobacteriota archaeon | reverse complement strand
TCACCGACGAGATCATCGCGGTCGGCGGGACCGCCCAGGGCGCCGACACGGTCTGTGTCGTGCTTCCCGCCCACACTGCATCGTATTTCAGCCTCCAGGTGCGCGAGATCGTCGCGATGCCACGCAACAGGTAACGGCAGCGAAAATGGCATTCCAGTCACTAAGGGAAGGGTTTCTCTCCATCCGGCGCTATCCGGTTATTCTGCTTGCCGGAGTGGCTGCAGGAATCCCCCTTGCGTTAACAGAATACTTCATGTACAGCGGGACGATGTATTACGGGGAAGCCTCGGCGTTCTTCGGGGCGCTTATCCTGCCCTTCTTCATCGCCGCCGGTCTTGGTGTCATCCGTGAGGAGGACGGCTCGCTCCGTTCGTATTTCAGAGAGGGAGCAAAGCATTACTTCCGGGTTCTGCTTCCGGGCGTATTTATCGCAGTTCTTGCACTGGTATCCGCCTTTCTTGTGATGAGCGTGCTTACTATGGCCGGAGGGGGAGCAGATCCGGCGTTTGCCGCCTACGGGTTCCTCTGGGTGGCCGTGCCGCTGGCCTTCTTCTTCTTCTGGTATGATACGGCGGCGGTATTCGAGGATATGAAGCTCTTTTCCTCCCTCTCCCGGAGTGCACAGTTTGTACTGGCCCGCCCGTTCCAGGTGCTGAAGTTCATTATTGTGAACGTTCTCCTCGGCGTCGTCATCATCTTTGGTCTTCTGATCATCGGTTCTGTAATTCTTGCCGGCAGCATGAGCTTCGATGAGTCCCTCACGGTGGATGAGGTGCTGAACATGACCCCTGAAGAACAGGAAGCTTTAATCGGGGAGGATGCCCTCTTCTGGTTCACCATCATCTACTCGATTGGTGTCGGTCTCTTTACTGCCATATTCATTCCGTATAAGGCGGCGTTTTATCTACGGTTTGCTGACAAACAGCCCCAATCCGGGTTTGGCGAATCGCAGAATATTGGAGTGTATGATGAAAAAGGCCGATGGTATAAATATTCTTAATTTTTTTACACCAGCAGCAGGTAGGCACCCATTGCAAAGAGCCCTGCTATGAGGGTCGCAAGAAAGTTCGTTCCTGCATTGCCGAATACCCCCTTGTTTTCCCAGAGTGCTCCGACGAGACTGTCGACGTTTGTACCGACAAATCCCCCCAGTGTGGTAATCAGGAGGAGTGTCAGGTCCGCGACGCCAAGCAGGTAGGCACACATTCCGAGGACGAATGCTCCGGTGGTTCCGGCGACCTCTCCCTTCAGTGTCACCCCTCCGTTGGTGCCGCACGGGACCTGTTTGAGGGTGGTGATAAGGCGGGGCGTCCCCCCCGTGACCCCGACCTCGCTTGCTAGGGTGTCGGCCGTCGCGCATCCGACGCTGCCCAGATAAAATGCGGTAAAGACCGGATCGCCGGTGATGCCAAAGAGCACCGCCGCGGCAACGCCTGCCAGCCCGTTTGCAAAGACATTGAAGTACCCGCGGACGCCTCCGTGGCCTTCTGCAACCCCCATCGCCATCTTGGCGTCAAACCGGTATCTGGTCATCGCCGACCCCATGATGAAGAAGGCGAGCATGATCAAAAACCACCTGACATCGGCAAAGACGATGAGGAGGATGCCGAGGAGTATTGCCGCAAAGATGCCGGAGAGATCTGCAGCTTTCATCCGGTAAGAGAAGTACCCGAACGCAAAGGCGATGATCAATGCCGTCACCAGCAGGGTGAAATTGACATAGAAGTCGATCTCGTAGAAGAGGAGCATGGTCATCGCAACGCCGAGGGTCTCGATGAACACCTTGTCATTGCGTTCTCCGAGTGCCGAATGGAGCGTCATTGCGACGACGACACCCGTGACTGCCACCAGCGGCTCGTTGTAGCCGTAGTAGAGCATGACCAGAAAGGCACTCGCGGATGCGACGATGGTAAAGGGGATGTATCCCTTTGGGCCCTTCCCTCCTATCCGGTATGCCGCCTCACCGAGGATGATGATGGCAAAGGTGGTGGAAAAGACCACCAGAGGAATCAGCCCTACGCCATACAGGGCGGCAATGACTGCTATGGAAAGGGAGGTGTACACCGACTTTTTTACGACAAAGAGGAGTGCACAGATGAGGATGACAAAGAGTGAAAGGAGCCACGCTGGGGTGATGTAAGGAGCAATCAGAATACATACGAGGGCAAGAAGAGATGCAGCCAGCAATCCCGGCTCTTTTTCCATTAGTATAAAATTGATTCAGCAGTTTATCTCGTTTATGGATGGTTCCCCAAGGATTTTGGGATAAAACCGGCCGGCCGTATGATCTCTTACTTCATGCGATCACTATATCAGAGAAAAAATACAAATATTTGCGAAATGTCGCCATCTGAGGAGATACCGAAAACCTACGATGCAAATGCCGTTGAGGAACGATGGCTCGGGGTATGGAAGGATGAGTCAAATTATTTTGACCCCACGTCCGACAAACCCCAGTTTATCATCGATACTCCGCCTCCCTACCCCACCGGCAATTTTCATATAGGCAATGGATTTAACTGGTGCTATATCGATTTTCTTGCCCGCTATAAGCGGATGTCGGGATACAACGTCATGTTCCCGCAGGGATGGGACTGCCACGGGCTTCCGACCGAGGTCAAGGTCGAAGAGACCCATGGCATTACCAAGAATGATGTCCCCCGCGACCAGTTCAGGGAGATGTGCAGGGAGCTTACGATCGGCAATATAGAAAAGATGCGTGCGACCATGCGCAGGTGCGGGTTTTCCATCGACTGGTCCAATGAATATATCACGATGATGCCCGAGTATTTCCGCAAGACGCAGATCTCGTTTCTGCGGATGCTCAAAGCAGGCGACATCTACCAGAGCGAACACCCGGTTAACTTCTGCACCCGGTGCGAAACGGCCATCGCATTTGCCGAGGTGAGCTACGAGGACCGTACGACATTCCTGAATTACTTCACCTTTGACGGTGTTGAGATTGCAACGACACGCCCCGAACTTCTTGCCGCATGTGTGGCGGTGGCCGTCCATCCCGACGATGAACGCTACGCAGGAATGGAAGGAAAAACCCTCCGCGTTCCCCTCTTCGGCTATGACGTCCCGGTGATCAAAGATACGGCCGTCGATCCGGCGTTCGGCAGTGGTGCGGTGATGATCTGTACCTTCGGCGACAAGCAGGATGTGCACTGGTGGAAGCAGCACAACCTTGAACTCCGTAAGGCCATCGACATGCAGGGGAAGATGACGGCCATCGCGCACCCCTATGAAGGCCTCGATACGAAGGAGTGCCGTGCACGCGTCCTTGCGGATATGAAAGAGCAGGGCATTCTGCTGCGCCAGGAGAACTTGGACCAGCGCGTGGGTGCGTGCTGGCGGTGCAAGACCCCTATCGAGATCCTCTCCGAGCGGCAATGGTTCGTGAAGATTCACAACGATGCGATAATTGACGCAGCCAAACAGATCAGCTGGTCTCCCGAGCACATGTATATGCGCCTGGAGAACTGGGCATCCCAGATGGAGTGGGACTGGTGCATCTCCCGGCAGCGGATATTTGCAACCCCCATTCCGGTCTGGTTCTGTGAGAAGTGCGGTGAAAAAATCCTCCCTGAAGAAGAGGACCTTCCCATCGACCCGACGATGGACCGGCCGAAGAGGCCATGCCCGAAGTGTGGTTCAGAGTCGTTCATTGGTGAAACGGATGTCCTGGATACCTGGATGGACTCCTCGATCTCGGTCCTGAACGTCTGCGGCTGGGATGGCACGGATATTCCTTCCCATTTCCCTGCACAGATCCGTCCCCAGGGGCACGACATCATCCGCACCTGGGCGTTCTATACGATCCTCAGGTCCATCGCGCTCACCGGTGAGAAGCCGTGGAACGAGATCCTCGTCAACGGGATGGTACTCGGTGAAGACGGGTTTAAGATGAGCAAATCCCGCAACAATATCATCCCGCCCGAGGACATTCTGGTCGATTACGGTGCGGATGCCTTCAGGCAGTGGAGTGCCATCGGGGCCTCCACCGGCTCGGATATCATCTTTTCCTGGAATGACGTGATTGCCGCATCGAGGTTCCAGACAAAACTCTGGAACATCGCCCGGTTTGTGCTGCTCCAGCTGGAACGCTACGACGGGCCGGAACCAACAGGTCCCGCCACCCTTGCCGACCGCTGGGTGCTTGCCCGTCTGACTGATACCGTCGGGGAAGTGACCGGTGCGATGGAGAGCTACCAGTTTGACCGTGCCATACGGGGCATCCGTGAATTTGCCCGTGAGGTCTTTGCCGATAATTATATCGAGCTTGTCAAGGGCCGTCTCTACGAAGGTGGCGACGGGCGGGCCGGTGCGGTCTTTGCCCTTCGCACCGCGCTGGATGCCATCTGCCGGATGCTTGCGCCGATGACCCCGTTCTTTGCCGAGGAAGTCTATCACCACCTCGCCGGAGAGAGTGTTCATGCACAGGTATGGCCCGCCGTCTCGTTCCCGGACGAGGAGGCGGTACGGGCGGGCACGCTCCTCGTGGATGTCGTCTCAGAGATTCGCCGGTACAAGCACGATGTGGGGATGGCACTCAACGCACCTTTGGGTGAAATCGTGGTCTACAGCCCCGTTCCGGTCGAAGATGCGGGCGATTCATCCAGGACTTTGAACGGTATGGTTGCATGGAGTACGGAAGAGCCCGACCTCACCCGTGTTGTGCGCGATGTTGAATTCAACATGGCCGTCATCGGTCCTGTCCTGCGGGGTAAGGCAAAGGGGTTCATGGCGGCGGTCCGTGCGCTTCCGGAGGAGGAGCTTGCAGCGGCGCCAGCCGTTGTGCAGGTTGACGGTGAAGAAGTGCCGGTCCCTGCAGGTTCCTTTGCACCTGTCTACGGCTACACCGTTGCTGGTGAGGAGGTCGAGGTACTCACCCTCGACAATGGCGTAATTATAACGATTGCCAGAGATTCCTGATATCCCCGGCAATAAAAGTACATATTTTTTCTCTCTCTTGCAGGGCGTCGACAAGAACGAATCGCTGCGGGTCCTCTTCTGCAAGGGCGAGATAGTTCTTCTGCACCTGCTCCAGCACCTCTGCCCGTTCAAAGTGTTCTCTCCCGTCCTTTCCGTCGAGACGATCCAGTGCATCCGCAATCGGAATGGTCAGCAGGTAGGTCCGGTCAGGACGGACGGTCCAGTTGCCGTGGACCGAGCGCAGCCAGAGGAGCGGTTCGGGGAATAGCGGTGCAAGGGTGACCTGCTGGTAGGCATAGCGTGAATCGGAATACCTGTCGGATATCACGAGGCGGTGTTCCGCAAGAGCGGGCCGGATGACCTCGGCGAGATGGGCGGCGTGATCGGCAACGAAGAGGAGGGCCTCTGCGATGGGGTCGATCTCCTCGGCGATGCCCCTTCGGACCTGGTCGCCGATCCAGGTTGCGCCCGGTTCGCGGGTGAAGAGTGGATTGATATCGGAGAGTGCCGCTTCAAGACCGCCCATCAGGGTGGATTTTCCGCACCCGTCGATGCCTTCGATGGTGATCAGCATACCGTACCTCGCTGTATCCATTCAAGGGGGATGGCCCCTGAATGCACCGCCGTTGCAACGATAGCCCCGTCAAATCCCGCCCCCGAGAGGATGGCCAGGTCGTCTGCGCCTGCGACCCCTCCGCCATAGATGAGCGTGCCGTCAAAAACGGCGCGCATCCGTGCGGCCTCCTCGGCACTGACTCCGGTGCCGGTGCCCACCGAGGTGATGTTGAGGATGATGCATCCCCGGACCGTACCTGAATGCAATCGTTCCAGGAAAGCTACCGGCTCCTCACCGGAGGGGATGACGCGCCCCTCTTTGATGTCAACACTGAGAAATCCTCCTTTGAAGTCTTCAAGAGCACCAGAGGCCGTTTCGGTACCGATAATGTCGATGATTCCTGGCGTATCCAGGGCATCTTTCCGGGAGGCAAGGCCCCTGTCGGCATAACAACAGTTCGTAAGGTGCGCGCATGCACAAATCAGGTCGGTATTGTCTCCCGTCCCTTCAATGCGGTCGAGATCGGCGATATAAATATATTTCGGACGGTATGCCTTCAGAAATCCGATAGGTTCGGCAGTGTCGGAAAACGCCCAGTCCAGAGGCCGATACGTCTCCCGATGCCCTCCTTTTCCATGAACGACCTGGCCATCTTTCAGGTCGATTGCAAGAATCAAATCCATGTGCTAACGTAATCACTATTAGGGGAAGTAGCCAAAAATAAGTATGGAACTATTAGTCAGCCCATCCAGTGTTGAGGAAGCACAATATGCACTGGCTGCGGATATCATTGACGTTAAAAAACCCTCCGAAGGTTCGCTGGGTGCCAATTTTCCATGGGTTATCAGGGCCATTAAGGAGATGACCGAAAAACCCGTGAGCGCTGCAATAGGAGATTATGCCTTTCTTCCCGGCGGGGCATCGCTTGCTGCATACGGTGCTGCCAATGCAGGTGCCGATTATATCAAGGTCGGCCTGAACTTTGACGGGGCCGAAAAAGCGCGTGAACTAATCGAAGCCGTTGTTAAGGCAGTCAAATGGCAATTCCCCGAAAAGAATGTGGTGATCGCCGCATACGCCGATTTTGAAAGGATGAACACGATTTCGCCTATGGAGATGGCACCCCTCGCAGCAGAGGCCGGTGCCGATGTGGCGATGATCGATACGGGAGTTAAGGACGGCAAAGGGCTCTTTGACTTCATGGATGTTGCGGCTCTGGGGGAGTTTGCCGACACCAACCGTGGGATGAACATCCAGACTGCACTTGCAGGATCCCTCAAATTTGACGACTTCGCCCCCCTAAAGGAGATTGCCCCCGAGATTATCGGGGTGCGGGGCATGGTCTGCGGCGGCGACCGCAGCGACCGCGTCCGGGAAGAACTCGTTGAAAAAGCCATGTCAATGGTCAGGTGAGTCCAGATGTACAGTGAGAAGTGGGAGGTTCCGACGGCGCTCACATTTGACGATGTTCTTCTCGTCCCCGCGGAATCGTATGTCGAGCCATCTGAAGCCGATACCCGTGCCCGGTTTACCCGCAATATCTCCCTGAATATTCCTGTCATTTCGGCTGCAATGGACACCGTCACCGAATCGCGGATGTCAATAGCCCTTGCACGCGAAGGAAGCATCGGAATTCTTCACCGGAATATGCCTGCAGCGCGTGAAGCCGAGGAGATTAAAATCGTTAAACAGGCTGAAGATATCATTGAGCGGGATGTACTGACCGTCCAGACCGGCGCAACGGTTGCCGATGTGGATCGCATGATGCGCTTCCACGACATCGGAGGTGTCCCTGTGATGCAGGAAGACCGGATCATCGGTATCGTCAGCAGACGCGATCTGCGCGGTATTGTGGAGCGGCGTGCAAGTGAGAACATTGAAAATGTGATGACAAAAGAACTGATCACCGTTGGCGATGGCGTCGCTCTTGAAGAAGCCCTTGAAGTGATGTATGCAAACAAGGTCGAGCGTCTTCCCGTCATCGGAGACGACGGCATTCTCATGGGAATCATCACGATGCAGGATCTGCTCGAGCGTCACAGGAACCCGAATGCCATCCGGGATGCAGACGGAAACCTGCGGGTGGCAGCAGCGGTCGGTCCCTTTGACTTTGAACGTGCGGTGCTACTGGATGAAGCAGGGGCAGACGCCCTTGCGGTGGACTGTGCCCATGCGCATAACATGAACGTGGTTAAAGCGGTCAAGGACATCAGGGACAGCGTCAGTGCAGATGTGATCGCCGGAAACATCGCAACGGCAGCGGCTGCGGAGGAGTATGCAGGAGAAGTGGACGGTATCAAGGTCGGTATCGGTCCCGGCAGCATCTGTACCACGCGTATTGTGGCCGGTGTCGGTGTGCCGCAGATTTTCGCCATATCCAGCGTCGCCGAAGTGGCGTCCGGCTATGAAGTCCCGGTCATCGCCGACGGCGGTATCCGGTACAGCGGTGATATCGCCAAGGCCATTGCCGCAGGTGCCGACTGTGTCATGGTCGGCAGCCTCCTTGCAGGCACCGATGAATCGCCCGGGCGCCTGATTGCCATGAAGGGGCGCAGATACAAACAGTACCGTGGGATGGGCTCCCTCGGCGTCATGAGCAGCGGTGAGTCGAGCGACCGGTACTTCCAGAAGAAGGATATCGGTCGGACGAAGTTTGTTCCCGAGGGCGTGGAAGGGGCAATCCCGTATGTGGGCAATGTATCCGAAGTCCTGTATCAGCTCGTGGGAGGGCTGAAATCAGCGATGGGATATACGGGGTCGGCTACCATTCAGGATTTGAAAGTCCGGGGGCAGTTTGTTCGCATCACGTCTGCAGGATACACCGAAAGCCACCCCCATAATATACTGATCACCGACGAAGCACCCAATTACCGTGTGGTGGACTGATCGGATAATTATATATTTTATTTTTCCTTACCTTAGGTGAATATGATCGAAGGGGATGAGGTGTCCCGCCTTCTCGACGTTCTTGGCAACAGGAACAGGAGGAGGATTATCGGGCTCCTTCGTGAAAAGCCATGTTTTGTAACAGAGATCTCCGAGCGCCTTGAGATCAGCCCGAAGGCGGTAGTGGAACATCTCCAGTATATGGAACGTGAAAATATTCTCCTCTGGAGGATCGATGCGCGGAGGAGGAAATACTACTATCTCTCGAGAAAAATCAACGTAAGAATCGAAGTGGAGGAAAAAGCACCGAAGGAAACGGGCCCGGCAGAAACCGTGACTGCTTTTTATCAGTCCGTGCGCCTCCTCCGGAATCTGTTCGGTTCGAGAAATTATTACCTGGGAAGTCTCGAGTATATTGAGCACGATATTGATACGGCCATCCGGGATTTTGTGTCCAGTAGCAAAGACATATTAGAATGCGAGACAGAGATTACTCTGGTAACTGCACTCTGCAGTAACGACCTTTCAATGGATGAAATTGCAGAGATTACGGGTATTTCCCAGGATGAACTGGAAAAATCACTCGGCCGCCTTGTAAAGGCCGGGATTGTATCGAGGAATGGACAACTCTATAAGGTGCGTGATAATAATGGCACATGACCCCAATGACGATGTATCTAAGATACTCGCAAAAGCTATGGAAGAGTTAATCAGAAACCTGCCGGTAGATGATACGGCACGTTTTGTCGGTTGCACCATCATTACCGGTATGGGGGAGGATACGCGCATTTTCCAGATGGATGAATGCGATGAGGGTCTGCCCTATGAACTGGTCGAGGATGAGGAGTTCATCTACGTCACTCTTGAAATCCCGTCTGAGGAAATGTCTGCACCTTCGGTTGAATTTATGGAAGATATGATCGTCGTCACTGTTGGTGATGGGGTGACCGAGATCCCGCTTCAGTCCTCAATCGCTGCAGAACATAGTAGTTTTGGCATAAAACACGGCATAATGGATATCCTCTGCAGGAAAGTCCTCCTGCCAAAAATTGAATAATTTTTTTACATATTTCCGTTATTATTTCCGGATTCTGATCCTTCCCTGGTACCTGTGAATGATTTTATTCCGGAAAGGACTTCATCGGGTGAGATTGCCCTCATATCCGCGTCTGGCTGGTGCCGGGAGGAAATTCCGACATCTTTGTTCTGCACTGCTTCTTTCGTCTTCTCATGAAACTCCGGAAACCAGAGGGTGCGCTGTGGGAAGGGTATCTCGATGCCTTCAGCCTCGATTGCCACCTTGATGTGCCAGAGCATTGAGGTGCGAACATCCCACCAGACTTCGGATGGGGCCCACATACGTACCTTGATCATTACACCATCGGATGCAAGTTGATCGACGAATATCGAGGGTTTGGGATTTTTGAGGCAGAAGGGTTCTTTTTCAATGAGCCCTTTAATGATGGCAATAGTCTTGTCCGCATCGTCTGCATACCGAATTTCAACATCATATTCAAACCTGCGTGCTGTATTGGCGACATAATTTACAATATTCGTGGTGAAGACCTTTTCATTCGGTATGCGAACGTAAATCCCATCGAAAGTCTTTCCGATTGTCGAGAGAATGCGGATATCTTCAACGATGATATGGACATCGTCGATGAGGACGTTGTCCCCGATTTTAATTGGATGTTCAAAGATCAGGAATATGCCGGAGATCAGGTTGGAGACGACACTCTGTGCGGCAAATCCTATGACGATACCGAGGACTCCTCCTGCAACAAGGAGTCCTGAGAAATCGACGGTAAGGGTTGGCAGTGCAATGAGCAGGCCGATGAGGATTATGGTGTAGTAGACGATCTTTGAGACGAGGCTCAGGTGATTCTTGCTGACTTTGTCCTTGAGCCCCCGTTCGAGATTGATGGTGATAAATTTGGCTATGATGATTGCGACAATCAGGATAGCAAAGAACATGAGAACCTCTCCGAATGTTACATTACCGTAAAAGGTGGAGTCAAGGATTCCCGTGGAATTGATGTCGATCATCAGTCAAACCCCCATTCCATGGTAAATACTCTGCTCAGTTTGGGGATATTGAGGGTGTGGTACAGCTCTATTGATTTCTGGAGGACATCACGGTGGGATGTGACACTCTGGAATTCGGTTTCTGCGATGGTCGAGGTCATCAGTTTCATTCGTGCAAACATTCTCACCGCTTCGTCGCTGAAATAAATTTTCATCGCATATCCGTCGAGAATAACCCGCGATACGTTCTGCCACTCGTTTGTTTTGTTATGGATGCGAAGGTTAAGAATGCCTTCGCACAGGCGGTCTGTTTCCGGGAGATCAGAATAGATATTGCTCCAGTGCCATTTGGTAATGACGCCGCCCCCGGACGGGCCGTAGAGTGAATATTTTTGCGGACAATAGGAGAAGATATCCACCGGTTTCATGTCTTTATTGCCAAAGACGATCACGCCGATTTCGATGGGAAATGTGAGGTGGATGGTCCGTTGATCGTTGGGCGCTATTATAAGGGGGGGAAATTCTATTTCCAGGTGATTGGTTACTTTTTTGGGCAGATTAACCGGTTCTATGGGATTGACGACAAGCCGGGTATCTGAAGAGGTTACTATGGTCTTTTCAAATGTTTCCCCCTGACTCGTCATTCGTCTGTATTTGAGGAAACCTTTTTCTTCGGATGCTTCAAGAAAAACCGTGTCATCTTCATACCGGAAGGGAATGTCCCTTTTGCCGTACATCGCATTAAGATTAAAAATGAAAGATATAAAGTGTTGCCCGGTCCCGGACAGGCCCTCTATGCCCTCCGGGAAAGTGCCAAGGGGTTATTACTGATCGTATACAACATTATGGCGATTGCATAATGCACCCTGAATTAACTATTAAAGAACGGAGATATTCGGAAGAACTTCAGCAATTGACGCATATTTCGTCCGTTGACTGCGTCATTGACGATCCGTTTGAACGGATTATCTATCTGATAGCAAAGGGGGACATGGGTATTGCAATCGGCAGAAACGGCGAAAATATTAAACGGCTGCAAAAAACCCTGGGAAAACGTGTTGAAATGGTTGAGGAAGGCGTATCTCCTGCGGAGATAATTGCCAACGCCATGCGGCCTGCTGATATATCCCGGATTGACTTTGATGCAGAAAGCCGGACTGCAGTCATATTCCTGAAAAAAAGAAGTGATGTGGGTGTTGCCATCGGGAAAGGGGGGGCAAATATCGAGAAGGCCCGTCTCCTCTGCCGGCGATACTATGGGGTGGAAATCAGGGATGTGCATGTCGAAGAGGTGCGATATGAAGAGTGATGTGTTAGAAGAGCTGTGGGATGTTATCGGCGAGCGGATGGAAGAAAAGCCGGAAGGATCGTATGTGGTGAGTATTCTTACCCACCGCAAGGGGGTTGACAAATCCCTGGAGAAGGTTGGCGAGGAGGCCACAGAGTTCATTCTGGCAATGAAGAATGACAATTATGAGCGCAAGGTGGAGGAATCCGCGGACCTGATATTTCACCTTCTCCTCTCACTGCGCGCAGGAGATGTCCGGCTTGAGGATGTCCTGGATGAACTTGCGTCGCGACGCAGGTGATTTATTTTATTCTCCCTTCACTTTTCCGGGCCGGGGGGCATTTTCAGGATATATTTTTCAGCCTGATCTGCGCGACGAGGTAATTTCCCCGAAAAAACAGGCTTTCAGGGGTACATTGGGAGTGATTATTTGTGGAAATGGGGTAGTTTGGCCCCCGTGAAAAGTAACCTTTATATCACTCCGGATACCATGTTGTTAGTCGAATGGTTCGGGGCGAAA
>JAENZA010000244.1 GCA_016841485.1 Methanobacteriota archaeon | reverse complement strand
CTTTACCGGAACCCCAATCTCGCTTAAGGACCGGGATACCCGGGCGGTCTTCGGGGATTACATCAGCATCTACGATGTCGTCCAGGCGAACGAAGACGGCGTCACCGTCCCCATCTACTACGAGGGGCGCCACGTCAAACTCGACCTTGCCGAGGAAGAGAAACCGGTGCTCGACGAAGGCTTCGAGGAAGTCACCGAGAACGAGGAAGAGAGCGTCAGGGAGAGGCTGCGATCGAAATGGGCACAACTGGAGGCGGTTATCGGTGCCGAGCATCGCATAGAGGTGATCACAGAAGACCTCGTCGGCCACTTTGAAAAGCGCCTTGAAACACTGGAAGGCAAGGCGATGATCGTCTGCATGAGCAGGCGCATCTGCGTCGAGATGTACAACGCCATCACCCGCATCCGGCCTGAGTGGCACAGCGACGACGACACCTCGGGTGCCGTCAAGGTCGTGATGTCGGGTTCCGCGTCCGAAAAACCCGAGTGGCAGATGCACTTCCGGACAAAGGCGCAGCGGAACAGGATCCGGAACCGCTTCGTCGACCCCGATGATCCCTTGAAGATCGTCATCGTCCGGGACATGTGGATCACCGGGTTCGACGCCCCCTGCCTGCACACGATGTACGTGGACAAACCCATGCAGGGGCATACACTCATGCAGACCATCGCGCGGGTGAACCGGGTCTTCCGGGACAAACCCGGAGGCCTCATCGTCGACTATCTGGGGATTGCGCCCAAACTCAAAGAAGCTCTCGCAGAATTCACCGACGAGAGGAAGAAGCACAAGGGCCTGAGTGTCGCAGAGCAGGAAGAAGCCGTCTTCGTCATGCTTGAGAAGTACGAGATCTGCTGCGATATTCTCCATACCTTTGACTGGTCGGCCTGGAACACGGGCGATCCCGGAAAGCGTCTCTCTCTTATTCCTGCCGCGATGGAGCATATCCTCTCCCAACAGGACGGGAAATCGCGGTTCCTCGATGCAGTGACGCAACTCTCGACGGCGTTCTCCCTCTGCGTCCCTCACGACGAGACCGACCGGATACGGACCGATGTGGCGTTCTTCCAGACCATCAAGGCCTCAATCGCAAAGACAACCGCACGGACGGCCAAATCCCAGGCCACCCTCGATCATGCCGTCCAGCAGCTCGTCTCCGAGGCCATCACCCCCGAGGGAGTCATCGATATCTTCCAGGCGGCCGGACTGAAGAACCCGGACATCTCTGTTCTTTCCGATGATTTCCTCGCTGAAGTCCGGGATCTCCCGCAGAAGAACGTGGCCGTTGAACTGTTGCGGAAGCTGATCGAGGACGAGATACGGACCCGGCTGAGGCGCAACGTGGTCCAGTCCCGAAAATTTTCGGAGATGCTTG
>JAENZA010000243.1 GCA_016841485.1 Methanobacteriota archaeon | reverse complement strand
GTTCTTCCAGGTCTCGCCGCTCTCGTTCTTCGCCCTCCTCCTCGCCGGGGCGGCCGGGTATGCCGTCATCCGCCGGAGATCGGCCGGGATTACCTCCTGGGATGCACGGCTCCTTGCCTTCTTCGCCCTCGCCGCAGTCATCGTGGTGCTCACCTACGCCCGGTCCATCCCCGGGATGGCGGCAAGCCCCGGGATCGACCCCGACATGCGCTACCTCTCCCCGGCCTATCTTCCCATGCTCGTCATCGGGGTCTACGCCTTAAAGCACGCCGGTCTCGACGGCGACGGGGTGCGCCAGGCGCTCAGGACCCTCTTCTGGCTCGCGATCATCGACCTCCCGCTTATATTCGTCGTCCTCCAGGTCATCGCAGGCCAGAACCTCGGCGGGCAGGTCACGTTCGTCACGACCCTCACCTACGTCTTCCTTGCCGGGGCCGTGGTGCTCTACATCGCCGTGCTCGCGAAACGCGCCTCCCCCCGTCTCCTCGCCTACGCAGTCCCGGTGCTGATGTTCTTCCCTCTTGCCTGGGAGGTCGTCGTCGACTTCCGGTTCGCCACCTTCGGTTGGGAGGGGTACCACTTCTGGATACCAGTGGTGCAGTACGTCTGGTATATCCTGTACGCGATCTTTCCGTTTTGAGAGCAAAGAAGAAACGGTCTCAGGCTCGTCGCACCCTCCCTGTACGGCCCCAGCCTCCATGGGCAGGCGGGGCTTTCCGTCCCGGTCGGCGTGTCGCTCATCCTCGCCGTAGCGGGGTACGTCATGAAGGTGGAGGAGGACGATGAGCCGGAGTATGAGGAGGAAGAGAAGAGATACGGGGAAGAGGAGTAGCACTTTCCTCTTTTTCCTTTGACAGGAACTCCCTTTTCGCCTTTGTGAAAAATCCTCAAAGACCCGGCCTTCGCTCAGTCGCACAGATCCGGACACGGCTTTCCATTGGCTATCGCCATTGGGGGAGGGGCTGACGGGGAGGGGGGCACGCCACCCTCCCCTGTTTCCAACTTGTATCTACAATGCTCACGTTCTACCTTTCAGACGGTTGTTGCCCCACAGGTTGATAACCGCAACCCCCACCCCGCCCGCGCTTCGCGCTCCTCCCCCGCCCCTTGGGGCGGGGGCAGTGCTGGCGATACCCCCACGGTCCAGTGTACGGGGCTAGCCTATAGTTCAAAACCATTTACGCCTTGCACTCATTGAGCGGGATCCCGCACCAGAAAAAAAGTAATCAAACCCCCTCACACCGTCTTATCAAACAAAATCCACGACTCGTTCCCGACCAACCTCCCCACGACCACGATCCGCGTCGGGTCCGTAACGACCCGCGCTTCAAACGCCCCGGCCCGGACATCGAGCGTGAAGTTCTCGTCTCCCGGACC
>JAENZA010000039.1 GCA_016841485.1 Methanobacteriota archaeon | reverse complement strand
TGATTGCCCGGCGGGGTCCCCCCGTCTGCATCGTGGGGGTCAATTCGTCGCCTGCCTGCGGGGTCGATCAATGGTACGAAACCGATGAACAGCGTCGGGATGGCCGGGGGGCGTTTCTGGCACGGTTCCCGGAGATTCCCGCCATCGATGTGATGGACTTTGCCCGGTATCGCGTCTACTTTGCCGCGCCGCTCTTCAGCACAGCAGAATGCGATTTCAACCGCCGGGTGGCCGACCTCCTGGAGGCGCACTGGTTCATGGTGCACCTGCCGCAGGATACGGGGGACATCTCAGCGGAACGGATGGCGGATCATACCCGGGCCATCTATGACCACAACCTGGCGGCACTTGCCCAGGCAGACCTGGTCGTCGCGGTGATCGACGGTGCGGATGCCGATTCCGGGACGGCCTGGGAGATGGGCTACGCCTCTGCGATGGGTATTCCGGTGTTTGCGGTCCGGACGGACTTTCGCCGTGCCGGGAGACACGAACGGGTCAATCTCATGCTCGAGGAGTCCTCGGTCGTCACTGGGGCCGTAGAACACCTCCCTTCTCTCATGAAAAGCCCGTTTTCGCTCTGAGCACAGACAATGCCAATTATTATCTGGATTACTGAGATAGTATTGTCTGAACAGGCTTCCGGGGGGCGGGTGCACCCGCGCTTCCCGGAATTCCGGGGTGAGGCATGCCAAAACGGAAGATACTGGTAGTAGAGGATGAGGCGATCATTGCAATGGAGCTCAAGGAGACGCTTGAGCACCTGGGATATTCAGTGTTGCGAACGGTATTTCGCGGGGAGGATGCCGTCGTCCTCGCTGAAAAGACCCACCCTGACATCGTCCTGATGGATATTCACCTGAAAGGAGATGTTGACGGCATTACCGCTGCAGAAGAGATCTCCACCCGTTTCAACATCCCGGTCATCTTCATCACCGCCCATTCCGACAAGGAGACCCTCGCCCGCGCCATCCGTTCACGCCCGTACGGTTACCTCATCAAACCCTTCAACGAGCGTGACCTCTACTCCAATATCGAGATGGCCATCCACAAACACCGGGTCCGGTCCAAACTGGAGGACGATACGCACGATATGGTGGATTCGGCCCTCAATATCATTCCCGAGGCGGTAGTCATCGCCGATCCCCGGGGCCGAATTATCCGCATGAACCTCGAGGCGGAACGGCTGACCGGCTATACGCTCAAAGAGGTGAAGGGCACGCAGGTCTTCACCGCCCTCGGGGTCACCATCCCCGGCAGGGACACCCTGATGGAGAAGCTTCTCGTATCCTCCGAGCACGCGGGCTCCATGATCTCCTTTCCTTCCATGATCAATATCCGCACAAAGCAGGGGGAACGCCTCGCGATGATGCTCTCCACCGGCCTGATCCGTGAAGAGGGGAGCACCCGGATCATGGAGATCGCCTTTGTCATAGAATCGCCGCCGCATGCCTCGGTCCCGGTACGGGGAGGGGTGGCCTCCGGCGGGAGTACGGACGCTCTCATCCGGGCGATGCGTCCGCCCTTCGTCAGTGTCACCGGCGATCTCTCCATCACCTCATTCAACGATGCCTTTGCCCGCCTCTGCCGGTATTTCGGGAGAGATGCACCGGAAGAAGGCATCGGCCTGCATAGGGCACTGCCGGAATTTTTTATCGGTGATACCGGCATCATCGAGGAGATCATCAACGATGCCCGGAGTTTTGCCACTGAAAAGGCAGTCAAGACGACCACCGGTGCAGCGGTCTTTGCCCTCGAGTATATGCCGTATTCGTCCACCAACGGGGTGCTGGACAGCGTGGGCATCCAGATACGCAATATCTCCGACGAGAAGCTTGCCGTCCACCGGTATGAAAAGATCCTCCGGGATTTCAGGACCTCGGAAAAAATCGTCGGCGAGGTCGGCGACCTCTGTGCCTCCCTCAAGGCGACCATTGCACGGATGGCCCAGGTGACTGAGGAGGAGGGGGGCATCTCCCAGGACATGAAGCGCGAGTTTGCCGCCTCAAAAAATACCCTCGAGGAGATTGATATCCGCCTCATCGAACTCGAGGGGTACCGGAAGCGGTAGAACGGCGGGTATCAAAAACCTCCTTTCCCGGAATTCAAATCGTGAAATTTTTCCGTCCGTCCCGTCTTTTTTGCCCGCTCAACGTTCGTCGTGTCTCGTTGTATTTGTGCGGAAGGGGACAATCGCCGATGAGCAGACTTGTGACGTGATCTCTCCTGTTCTAATTGGGATCAAAAAACGGGCTCAACGTGGAGCCTGGTGCTGCAGAAGATATCGTGGGGCGTCATACAGAATATGCCCCCATCGATCCGGATCATGCTTTTGGGGGGGATGAAGAGAGGGAAAAAATGCGCTCTGCTCAGATAAAAAATTCGCAGAAGGATTGGTGTGAGGTGATATGGCATCACACTCATGGGGGGATTGGTGCAGTTGTCGGGGGCGGTTCCTTGTGATTGATTATGGTGGTACGTGTGTTGGTGTTGCGTGTTGTTGAGAGGTGTGGTGTGCTGGAGTGCCCCCGACCATCCCTGGTTCACTGGTTCAGGAGGTGGGTACGGATTTGGCCCCGGTGGGTGGCCGTCTCCGTGTCATTCCTGGTTGGTGTAGGTGAAAGACCTCGCTGGAATGATGTATGGTATCGGTTCCCAGCCGCTTTGGACTGGTACTGATCATAGATATGACTTATATCTATATAATGCTTTCGTCCAATGCCTTGCATTGAACGTAGCATTGTGGCCTTGCGTTGTGCGAAGCATCAACGAAATCTATAAGAAATGAGGTGTGCAATATCTGCTGAACTATGGGCTGCGACTTTCCTGAAGAATTATCCCGGATTCTCGAGATCCTCAAAGCTAACCCGAAAGGAATGTCGGTCTCCGACATTGCCGGGGAAATATCGGTCAACCGGAATACGGTTTCCCGCTATCTCGATATGCTGCTGATCTCGGGACAGGTGGAGATGAAGACCTACGGGAAAGCCAAGGTATTCTACCTCTCGCAGCGCATGCCCATCTCTTCGATGATGAACTTTGCCTCCGATATGGTCTTTGTCCTCGACCGTGACTTCATCGTGGTGGAGACCAATGACGCCCTCTGCCGGTTTGTACAGGAGGGGCGTGAGGCCATCTGCGGGATACCGATGCGGGACTCAGCCCTCGTAGCTTTTGACCATCCCCTCATCACCGCCCGGCTTCGTGAGGCGATGGAGGGGGCCGAGTCGGCCGATGAACTCAGGTATGTCCGGGTGGACGGGGAACTCTACTACCGCGTGAAGATCATCCCGACGGTCCTCAACTCCGGCATCCCCGGGGTGACGGTGATGCTCGAGGACATCACAGAACGCCGGCGTGCAGAGGAGGCGCTCAGGGAGTCGGAACAGAAATACCGCGCCCTTGTGGAACAGATAAACGATGCGATCTGGATCATCGATGCCGAATGGACATTCACCTATGCCAGTCCGCGGACAGAGCGCATCATCGGGTATGCCCCTGATGAGCTGATGGGGAAAAACATCTTCGATTTCCTCCTTCCCGGTGAGCATGAGAAGGTCATTGCCCGCCTGACCGATGTGGTGGGAGAGAGCAACGGGGGTGCGGTTGTCACGGTTGCGATGCGGCACCGTGAAGGGCATACGATCGATGTGGAGGCGAGCATCTCCCCCGAGTTTGATGAGCTGGGAAGCCTCGCCGGGTTCCGGTCGGTCTGCCGTGACGTCTCCGAACGGCGGGCCGCCTCACGCCGGGTTCTCCAGTGGAAGACATTTCTCCATTCCATTCTCCAGAATATTCCTGCGATGGTCTTTGTCACCGAGGCACGGACCCACAATATCATCTTTTTTAACCGTTCATTCCGGGAAAATTTCGGCGCGGATTCGGATCTTGTGACCGGAAGACGATGTGTGGAGATCTTCCCGCCCGACCTTTGCCGAGTGCTTGCAACGGGGGATAACGAGGCGATCACCACCCGGCAGGAGTTCGAAACGGATGCGATGGCCTGCACTATCTCCGATAAGGGTGAGCGGACTGTGCGCATCAAAAAAGTGCCTCTCTTCTCGTCCTCCGGCGATCTCAAGTACGTGCTCGGGATCGTCAAGGATGTATCCGCGTCGGTGTAGAGCGCTGCGGGCACCTATTTATTTACCTCATTCCTCCCTCCGGGGAAGGTAGCGATGGAACCAACCATTGCGGCAGGTGGTGATCTGTCCCATGAAACCTCATTTTCAGAATCCTGCTCATCGCGTGCGCGGCTCTCGATGGACCCGTGACTTCTCCTCGGCCGTTCGTTTTTTTCTCTTCTTCCCTTCTCCGGCCGTCCCCTTCCGGGTCCGGGTGCAGTGGCGCTGCAGCTGGAACAAACGCATATCCCTCATCACCACCAAGATATTATTAATGAAGGATATTGACCGGATATTCCTGGACGCGGTCGGTTTTCACGGCCACAGCTGTCCGGGACTTGCCATTGGAGTCCGTGCAGCCGTTATCGCACGCGACGTGCTCAGTGCCGGACGGGCCGAGGATGAAGACCTCGTCTGTATCGCGGAGACCGACGCCTGCGGCGTTGACGGCATCCAGTTCGTCGCCGGGTGCACCGCCGGGAAGGGCAACCTGATCATCCACGACTATGGGAAACAGGCCTTTTCGTTCCTGAACCGGGCGACGGGGAAGGCCGTACGGGTGGCGGTGCGTCCCGAATCCTCCATGGATGCAAAGGAGCCCGAGGGATGGACTGTACGGGTGAAGGTGTTTGGCGGCACTGCGACCCCCGAAGAGACGGCAGTCTTCGAGGCATCGAAGGAGCGAATGATCGACTTCTACCTCCATGCCCCACTGGATGAGGCCTTCTCCGTCACCATGATCCCTGCCCCGGAGATCCCGAAGGCAAAGGTCCAGGTCTCGGTCATCTGCGCCCGCTGCGGCGAACCGGTGATGCCAGCAAAGGCGGTCGAATGGGACGGCATATATCTCTGCGTTCCGTGCAGTGAAGCGGAATCATCCAGAAAATAACTTTTTTTATCGGGCCGATATCCGGCAAAGCCTAGTGCTTCACCGAATGCGGCACGATGCGGGAATGGTACTTACTCTGTCGGGGAAAGGACGGTGACGTTGGAGCGCCGCTGCGGTGAAGGGCTATACAAAAAACGGGAGCTCCCCGGTCCGTCCGTTACCGGGAGATGGCGCCGTCTCCTCAGCAAATTGGCACCACGACAGGGCCGCTTTTCAGCATCTCGACCTCCACCTCGACATCGTAGACCTCGTAAATAGTCTCCGGCGTGATGATCTCCGGGCCGCCGGTGGCAAAGATTACGTTGTCCTTCAGGAGGAGGAATCGGTCAGAGAAGCGCAGTGCCGTGTTGATGTCGTGCATCGTCATAACGGCCGAGACCTTGTGGGTTCGTACCACCTCGCAGACGATCCTCAGGATCTCCTGCTGGTTCTTCAGGTCAAGGCTGCTGGTCGGTTCGTCGAGCAGGAGAAGCTTGGGTTCCTGGACGATGGCCCTGGCAATGGAGATCTTCTGGAGCTCGCCGCCGCTCATCTCGTCGATATAGCGCATGGCAAGGTCCTGCATATGCAGTCGACGGATGACGGCTTCCACCATTTTCAGGTCTTTTTCGGAGGTGTTCCAGGTGATATGGGGCCGTCGGCCGAGAAGGATCGCGTCGTAGGCGGTCAGGCGTCCCTTCTCGCAGTGCTGGGGGACATAACCCACCTTCTTTGCGACCTCGGGGAGGCTCACCTTCATGATGTCCTCGTTCTCGACAAGGATGGACCCCGCCTTCGGGTGATGAATGCGGTTGATGCACTTGAGAAGTGTAGTCTTTCCGACGCCGTTCGGGCCGAGGATGGTCAGCACCTCATTGGGCCGGACGGCAAATGAGATGTCCTCCAGGACCTTCCTGCTGTTGTATTGGAATTCTACTCCGTTGATGGTTAAGATCATCTGGAATACCCCCGAAGAAGGAGATAAATGAAGACCGGTGCACCGAGAAATGCCATCAGGATAGCCACCGGCAGGATGTGCGGTGCGAGGATCAGCCGTGCGGCGGTATCTGCCGCGAGGAGGAGGAGCGCTCCGGTGATGATCGTTCCCGGAATCAGGAAACGGTGGTCATCGCCGATGAGCCGGCGGGTCATATGCGGGCAGACGAGGCCCACAAACCCGATCACGCCAAGAAAGGAGATGATGACGGCCGAGAGAAAGGAGGAGACGACCATGCCCACGAGGCGGATCCGCTCGACATTCACCCCGAGGCCTTTGGCAGTCTCATCCCCGGCGTCGATGGCATTGTAGTTCCACGAATTATAGAGGAAGTACAGGGAACAGGCGGCGGTCACCACCGCCATGAAGATCAGTTCGCTCCAGTCTGCCCGTCCCACGTCACCGAATGTCCAGAAGACGACGGCGGCGAGTTGCACGTCGTCGGCGAAGTACTGGAGAAACATCGTGCCAGCGGTAAAGAGCGAGCCGATGGCAATACCTGCGAGCACCATCACCTCGGGTGAAGCACCACGGAGCTTTGAGATCAGGAGGATGATCGCCGTCGCGATCAGGCAGAAGATGAAGGCAACGATGGTGGTGATGTACGGGTTGTTGAGGACGATCGCATCGGCCCCCGAACTGTGCATAGTGCCGGTTCCCAGGACAATCACGGAGAAGGCTGCCCCGAATGCGGCGGCGTTGGAGATACCGAGGGTGTAGGGCGACCCGAGCGGATTTCTGAGAATCGACTGCATCGCAACACCCGCGACGGCAAGGCCCGCACCCGCGACGATGGCGGTGAGTGCCTGGGGCAGGCGGATATTCCAGATGATCGTCTGCCACTGTGCCGAGAGGTGCTGGCCGATGAGGGTCTGGAGCACCTCCAGAGGGGGGATACCAACGGCCCCTACCGATATCGAGTATACCAGGAGTACGAAGAGCAGCGCAATGCCGGTAAGGATGAGAGATATCTTCCTCCCCGTGTATTTCAGGTATTCAGCGGGTATTTCGCCGTCATTCAGGTGCATGTTCGGTATCTCCTTGTGGTCGGGTGTGCGTGCTCATGGGATGGCACGCGGTGATGGTGTCAGATCTCGAGCCGGATGAAGGCCTTATTCTCAAACTCTGCGTTCATCTCGTCGAAGACAGGTTCCCCGACGAGGAAGGTGTAGATTTCATCCGCCTTCTCTGTGGCGTCGATATCGCTGAATTGGTCAGGATAGAGGACGGTGCCGATGTAGTAGGCATCTGCAAGGATACTCCCGTGGTTCTGCGTGTAGCAGTTGTACGGAAGGACACCGTAGACCTCGCCAGACTGAACGGCGCTGAGGCCCTGGTAGGACGGGTCGTCTCTCAGTTCGTCGACGGCGGTCGGATCGGTCTGGAGCGTGAGGAGGTCGACGAAGATGACATCGGGGTCATATTCGACGATCTTCTCCTTTGCAACATCGGCATGCTCGGTACCCAGTTCTGCTGCGACATTGTTTGCATGAATAAAGATAAACGGCGGGTAGGCTGGTTCGGTGGACTGGAATCCGTGCGGGCCGCGGTAGGCAATGCCGCCCACATAGGTACTCGGCTGTTCATCCACGGGGATATCCTCTGTCCGGGTATTGAGGTCGTCGATAGCCGCATCGAAGTAGGTGATCACCTCTTCGGCCCGGTCTTCCTTGCCCATGACCTCCCCCATCAGCCTGAGGGAGGCGTACATGTCTTCGCGGTAGGTGGAGAGCGAGCCGTAGTTGAGGGCAATGACCGGAATACCGGTCTTTTCAGAGAGTTCGTCCGCCTCCTCGGGGGAGGTGAGCTGGGTCTTGAAGATCACCTGCGGGTTTGCCGCGACGATCTTCTCCGGGTCATCCTTGCCACGGAATTCCCCGATCAGGGGGTATTCACGAAACTGCGGGTTTGCCAGTGCATAGGGTCGGGCATCGAAGATGGTCTCCTCGATCTCGATGGAATCGACGCCGACGACCGTATCCTCCGCCTGCAGATAGGTCAGGTACCTCAGACATCCTGAGTTGGAACAGACCACGCGCTCGGGGCTCTTCGGGACGGTGACCTCACGGCCCAGCCCGTCGGTGACGGTGATCATCTCTGGCGTTCCTGCCTCTCCTTCGGGGCCGGTCTGTACACTGGTGCCTGCATCGGTGCAGCCGCATGCCATTGCGATGACCAGGCATGCTCCGATGGTCAGAGCGCTAAGTATCAGTCGGTTTGTTTTCATGAACGTACCACCTTTCGTAGGCGAAGGTTAGTCCGCGAGAGTATTAACATTTTTCTAAAGTGTGTGAATCAGGGTATAAAATATTCAGATACTTGTTAAATAGTTCCAAGAATTTGTCAAAAGATATCATGATTGGGGTGGTCGCAGGAAGCCTCCCTCCCTTCATGCAGGACGGTTGGCCGGATGGCAGCAGGACAAGCATCCTAGAGGATTCTTTCCAGATGTCCGTTTCACCGATCAGTGATTTCATACCACTGAAATGCTTACGGTTCCTACATGAAAACCACATCAGCCCGGTGTGCCCTCTGCGGGCGGGAAGGGCCTTCCTTTGCAAAGGTGACCCACCAGGAGCAGGGTGAGATCCTTCTCTGCGCCGTCTGCCTGGTACAGGCTCTCCAGGAGGGGCATCTCGTTCCGAAGCATGAGAACGGCGGTTGCGGGTGCTGAAGCGATCTCCGTTCTCTGAATTTTTCATCTTTTTTTGGTGCCGGCTTTGAATAAAAAAGGATTAGATCAGATGTCAAGCCGGGTAAAACCCTCATTCCCGAATGCCTCGTTCATCGTGTCAAAGACGGGTTCCCCGACGAGGAAGGTATAAATTTCATCTGCCTTTGCTGCAGCGTCGATGTCGCTGAAGCGCTCGGGGTAGAGAACCGTCCCGATGTAGTAGGCATCGGCAACGATGCTCCCGTGGTTCTGGGTATACCAGTTGTACGGGAGAACGCCGTAGACCTCGCCCGCCTGGACGGCGGATAGGCCCTGGTAGGACGGGTCGTCGCACAGCTCGCTGACGGCGTTCGGTTCGGTCTGCAGGGTGGAGAGATCGACGAAGATGACATCAGGGTCCCATTCGACGATCTTCTCCTGCGCCACGTCCGCATGGTCGGTTCCCAGTTCTCCGGCGACGTTCTTCGCGTGCACAAAGGCGAACGGCGGGTAGGCTGGTTCGGTGGACTGGAATCCGTGCGGGCCAGATTTTGCGATGCCTCCCACATAGGTTGTCGACTGCTCATCATCCGGCACATCGGCGGTTCGGGCGGTCAGGTCGTCGATGGCCGCATCGAAGAAGGTGACCACCTCTTCTGCCCGGTCTCCCTTGTCCATCACCTCGCCCATCAGCCGGAGGGAGGCATACATGTCGTCCTGGTACGTGGTGAGCGAACCGTAGGTCAGGGCAACGACCGGAATGCCGGTCTTCTCCGCAAGTTCGTCCGCATCGTCCGGTGATGTCAGATAGGTCTTGAAGATCACCTGCGGGTTTGCCGCTACGATCTTCTCCGGGTCATCGTTGCCGCGGAATTCACCGATGAGGGGGTAGTCCTTAAACTGTGGGTTAGCCAGTGCATAAGGGCGGGCATCGAAGATGGTATCCCGCTTTTCAATGTCATCGACGCCGACGATCATCTCCTCTGCCTGGAGGTAGGTCAGGTACCGCAGACAGCCGGCACCCGAGCAGACCACCCGGTCGGGGCTCTTCGGGACGGTGACCTCCCGGCCCAGTGCGTCCGTGATGGTGATCATTTCCGGTGCTCCTGCCTGTTGTTCGGGGCTGGTCTGCACCGTTGTTCCGTCACTGGTGCATCCGCATGCCAAGGCACATACGAGGCACGCGGCAACAGCCAGTATACCAATAATTACGCGATCTGTTTTGAACATTTAACACCTCTCGCTTCTCGAATATTATCCGCTATTGTAATAAATATGATCAAATATGTGTGAATAATTACATAATTTATTTTATTATTTATTATTTGGTGGAACGTTTTATTGCATTATTAATAATTGGAGTGGGTGTCCGGGTTGTTCATCCGCGGGGAATTTTAGAATGCTGTGGAGGGGGGGAACGGTTCCCCCGTGTTCCAGGGCACCGGGAAGGGGCCACGTCGCCTGATTTGTTCGTGGGAGGCACTCTTGGTGTCCTCCCGTACCTCCAGTACGCCGAAGGATTAATATTTGTGACGGCTACTGGAGTGTATGCCCCCGGACCAGGGATATGACGGACACCCGTTGCGTTTGAACTGCGGCATCGCCGCTGTTACGCTCATACTTATGGTCGGCTTTTCCCTCGTAGGCATCTACTTCCTGAACGAGTCGGGGGCCTTTGCTCCGGGGGTGTATGAAGAGACGTTCTACCTGCGCTATGACGCCCCGTCTCTTCCGGATATGTTCCTTGCAAATTACGGGTACGAAAACGGTAACCAGCTCCATTTCATCGGGAATTTCCAGGCATATGTGCTGCTCTCGCTCCTCCTGCTCGTGATCTATCTCGCCGCAGGGCCCCTGATGGCCATCCCCGGCCGGTTTTCACAGTGTTTTCTCTTCTGGTCGCTGGTCGCCATGATGACCGTGGGGGCGTTTCTGATAACGGGGTTCAGCCTCTGGGTACATTCCGGGAATGCGGCATATGGGGTCGGATTTTCGGGAATAAACCGCGAAATGATGGGGTTTTTCGTTTTCACCATTCTGATCGGAGGGGAGTATTTGGTCGGCCGGGGACGGTGGTCCCGGCGTCATCCACTGCTCTTTACCTGGGTGGCTCTCATTGCCGGGATGGCGGTCTTTCTTGCGTGGGTTGACTTCTCCGTCCGAATGGATATGGCAGATATTGGCGGCATCAACGCCGCCCATCTCGCAGGGTCAATCCTCGGGTTTACCCTGCCGTCATTTGTATTTCTTGTGATGGCATGGAAAGGCTCAAAAAGGTACGCAGGAGTGAACGGGCGCCGGGACGAAGGGGGGCGGGGCGAGACGCCCTGACGTTCTAAAGGTATCCACCTCTTCACCCGCCGATTGTCCATCTCTGTGCCATTAAAAGGCCTCTTCACAGCGTAAAAAATGAGCGCCGGATGAGTGACCTTCGCTGACCGCTGTTCTCCTCTCCGTTGCCTATTACAACCATTCCACCCGGTAGGTCCCGATCACCGTACCGGTTCGGGGCATCGTCCCGTTCTTTAGGAGAGCATAGGTCTCGTTGTCAGGATAGAGCGTCACCTCACCCGTTGCGGTCACGGCCTCCTTCGCCCCGATTCTCCCAAGGTCGAGGACGAGGGACGCCTGTGTCCATTCCGGCGCTCCTGCGGGGGTGGTGACCGGTACGGTGACGACAACCCCGGATGCGGCGATCTCCCCGTTATTTGCGACGATCACCCTGAGGGTGTAGGTGGCAGAGCGGTTCTCGTCATCGTACACCGTGTCTATGGGCACCGCCTCATACGCAAGATCGGGTTCTCCGGTGAGGTATCCTCCATAGAAGAGGAAGATGAGCATGGCCGCTGCGATGATGGCCACGATGACGCCTCGTTTCATTATGGGAAATATGGACCCGTAAAGGGAAATAATGAGGGCCGGGGACCTTCTCATCCATATGATGCCGGCAGGCCCTGCCGGCCCGCCGCCCCGGTGCGCGTGAGTGAAGAGGATAAGGTTTTTTGGGGGGGCGGATGCAACGAATAACAGAAAAGCGGGAAACGCAATGCGTCCCCGCATCATACAGGAGATGAAGTACACCATGGCACCAAAAGTACGCCTCGAGACAACAGAGGGCGACATCGTCATCGAACTCTATGACGACATGCCCGTCACGGCAGGAAATTTCAAAAAACTTGTTGAAGAAGGATTCTACGACGGGATCATCTTCCACCGCGTCATCCGCAACTTTATGATCCAGACGGGCTGCCCGAAGGGCACCGGTACCGGCGGGCCGGGATACACCATCAAAGACGAGAAGGTAAAGGGTCACCCGAATGCCCGCGGCACCCTCGCGATGGCAAACACCGGACAGGCGAACACCGGCGGCTCACAGTTCTTCATCAACCTCGTCGACAACAGCTACCTCGACTGGGACAACCCCCAGACCCCTTATGCCCACCCCGTCTTCGGCGAAGTGGTCGAGGGGATGGATGTGGTCGACAAGATCGCCCTCAGGCGAACCGACAAGTATGACAAACCCGTGCAGGAGGTAAAGATCCTCCGAGCAACGGTTCTCGAATAATTCTTTTTTTACTCCCGGCCTCTCAGCCCAATTCCGGGCAGTCAGGTCATGTGGAGATCATTCCCTCCTGATCGCTGATGTGCGGGGATCATCGCCGGACCGACTCATGAGAGCGAACATGGATGTCCTGCCCGCGGTTTCGGGAAAAGGGAAGTGGGGATATCTGCGCCTATCTCCGTCGAATGGCCACCAGGGTGGCCCCAAGGCCCAGCGCCGGGATGATCATCGCCACCGGTGCGGGCGACCCGGTCGGGTCGAGGTCCACCTCCTGTACCATCTGGCCG
>JAENZA010000038.1 GCA_016841485.1 Methanobacteriota archaeon | reverse complement strand
GGGTGCAAAGTAGTCCCAGAGTTCTCCCGGCTGCAGGGTGTTCGTTGCAAGGACGGCCGTCTCGGTTACCTTGCCGCTGTCGTACTTGTACTGGGAGACCTTCACCAGCGCGTCGGTCCCGGTGCAGACGATGCCCGAACATCTGGCACAGTCCGGGGTGATCTCATAGCCGACCCGGACGAAGTTCACCATCGGCGCCGGCATCGCCCGCGGGTCGCCGACCATCCATGAGAGGGGTTTTTCAGTGGACTGGATGTTCTGGACCCTGCCGATGGCAATCCATTCGTTGCCGCCCATCAGGGTTGCGACCACCTCATCTCCCGGTGCGAGGTTGTCGTAGGCCACGGTGTAGGGTTCGGTTGCCGAGAGTATCACCGGGTCGGCCGGGGCGTACTGCTGGCCGTTCCACTTCCCAATCACTTTTATGTTAATCAGTTCATTTGCCGGGTCGACCTTTGTCACCTTCCCGAGATACGTCTCTTCCAGGAGCACCGCCGCTGCGGGGGCAGCGAGAAGGGCCAAGATACCCAGCACACAGAGTGCATATAATCCGTTTCGTTGCAACATTGTTCACCTCCGGTATCGGCCAGCCGGACAGGATGAACCACGATTCGTCTTCCCCGGCAGGGGGCCGGATGGACTCTCTACGAGGTGCTTATATATATGGGTTTCCCGGGTGAAATCGTGAACTCATGGTGAAAGGGAAATGAAGAACAATAGATCATTCTCTGCAGGAATTCCCTTGGATCCTGGGCACTCCGCCTTCGGGCAAATGTGTGATGGGGATGGTTTCGGAAATTGGGGTTTCCTGTGGGGTATTTAGGCCATGAGTCCCAATGGAGGCGGTATTCATCATCCTTCAGGGGCACTTGCGTACACTGCCCGGCCGGGGTACGGACCTGATCCAAATGAACAAAAAAGGGGGTGCAATAGGAAACTGGCTCTATTTTTTTACCATTTCCTTTGCCTTCTCAAATTCCTTCTTTGCGGATTCTACCGCATCCTCGATGGTCTCCTCGAGCTTTTCCCCGGCTTTTCGGGCTTCCTTTTCCAGGTGTTGTCTTCCTGATTCGGTGCCGAAGAGATTCTTTCCAAGGGTAATTACGTTATTTACCGCTTTCTTCACTGATTCTTTTGCTTCTCCGGCAAGATTTTCGACATCAGGTGCCTCCTCCTTGGCCTTTGCCGCACCTTCGCTGGCGGCCCCTTCCTTTTCGATCGGTTCTTCTATCCATACGCCGTTCTTGAAATATCCGCGTGTACCACTCATAGGCAATCATGCATCATATGGCAGTACCGCTATTAAATGCATATGTTCCCGGGAAAATGGGGAATACTGTCGGCGGGTTCAGGAATACCCGTCGGCAAGTTTTTTGATCTTATGGTTGACGTTGGGGCTGTTTTCAATCCGGTGCCATTCGTCTTTGCTCATCCCCATGAAAAAGTCACAGGAGGGGCACTTGAGCCATACTTCATATTCATCCGGCTGTTCTGCCTGCAGATCGGATTTTCCGCATTTGGGACATACATACGCAACCTCCTTCATTCCACTTCCACCTAAAGTAATATAATTTGAGATGATGATGGGGGTAAATAAATCTCTCGATTTTTACAAAATCAATAATATGTCCGGAAATGTATGGGAAAAGAGGGGAAGTTGGGTTGATTCCACCAGGAAGGTCCTTATGGTGGAATGGTGCGGTACGCCCTGAAACAATATCACCGCCTCAATGACGGGGCGCGGGGCCTGGTCTGCAAAGGTTCCCGGACCCCGATGAAGGAGAGTCCAATGGTCCAGAACCCCGGTATGATGCAAACGACGGAATCCACCACAACCGAAGCCAGGGAATCGATGCATAGATCCCCACCTTGAGATCCGGCCTGTGCCCTCCCGTCCCCTCTTCAGGAATTTTCAGCATGATCCGGGATGTCCCGCGGGGAGAAGGAAAAAAGGTTCCCGGGAGGCAGCTATTTTCTCAGCAGAGGGGGGATGGTGACCGTCTGCTCAAAGGGGATCTCCAGCTCTGTGATCTTTGCATCGACAAAGGCCCGCCCGCTGATCGTCACCGGCTGCCGGTTGCCGAGAGTGGCGGTAACGAGTGAGATGACGGCGTGGTTCCGGATGACGACCGGCACCGAGACCCCTGCGACACCGCCGGGGGCGATCGTTACCGGCCGTGCCTCGCCGGTGCCCAGGGTGCAGACCTCCCCGCTGCCCGGTTCGGTGAAGGAGATGGTGAACGGGATGCGGTTGATGGTCACCCGGACGGGGGTCCGGTTGGTGAGATAGAGCTTGACGTCGCAGGCGATCTCCGTAAGAGTGAACCGGTGGACGGTGATATTTTCCACCTCGATGGAGTAGAGATGCCCGGGACTCATCGCAGAGTGTAGGTCACCCGGCTACATGAACCCTTCGTGCACCGGAGGTCCACGCGGTGGAGAAAAGAAAAAAATTAGAGAAGGAAGAGCGGTGCGAAGACGACCGCTACAATGGTCATGAGCTTGAGCAGGATGTTGATGGCGGGCCCGGAGGTGTCCTTGAAGGGGTCACCGACGGTGTCACCGGTCACAGCGGCCTTGTGGGCTTCGGAGCCCTTGCCGCCGAGGTTGCCAAGCTCGATGTATTTCTTTGCGTTGTCCCAGGCACCGCCTGCGTTTGCCATGGTGATGGCGAGCATGAAGCCAGCACCGAGTGAACCGACGAGAAGACCGCCGAGGGCTTCCTTGCCGAGGACCAGACCGACCAGGATCGGGGCGATGATGGCGATGAGGCCGGGCAGGACCATCTCCCTGAGTGCGGAGCTCGTGGAGATCGCGATACATGCGGTATAGTCGGGATCGGTCGTTCCTTCCATGAGACCGGTCATCTCCTTGAACTGGCGGCGGACCTCGATGACAATCGCGTAGGCTGCACGCCCGACTGCCATCATGGTCAGCGAGGAGAAGAGGAATGGGAGCATCGCACCGATGAGCAGTCCGATGAAGACCGGGGGCTGCATCATGTCGATCGACTCGAGGTTGACGGCTATGCCGTAGGATGCGAAGAGGGCAAGAGCGGTGAGTGCCGCGGAGCCGATGGCAAAGCCCTTGCCGATGGCTGCGGTGGTGTTGCCGACCGCATCGAGCGTATCGGTGATCTCACGGACTTCCTTCTTCTGGTGGCTCATCTCGGCAATACCGCCCGCATTGTCTGCGACCGGGCCGTATGCATCAACCGCAAGGGAGATGCCGAGCGTTGCAAGCATACCGACGGCTGCGATGGCAATACCGTAGAGACCTGCGAAGGTGAAGGCGGTGTAGATGGCAAGAGCGATGAGGATGGTCGGGACGAGCGTGGACTCCATGCCTTTTGCAAAGCCGGTGATGATGTTGGTTGCTGCACCGGTCTCACAGGATGCCGCGATGGTCAGGGTGGGCTTTCTCTCGTAGGAGGTGTAGTACTCCGTGACCTGGCCTATCAAAAAGCCTGCCACAAGACCGGCCACCGAGGCGATGAAGACGCCGAAGCCGAAGCTGCCGAGGAAGATGGTGGCGATGAAGTAGGTAGCAATCACGACAAGGAAAAGCGCAACGAGAAGACCCATGTTGAATGCCATGTGAATGGCGGAGGACTCGGTCTTGTTCGTCCGCACGAAGAAACTGCCGATGATGGAACAGATAATACCGACGGCTGCAATGACGAGCGGGACGAGGACGAGGTTCATCCCGACAAAGCCTGCACCGAGTGCTGCGGCGTCCTTCACACCGAGGAGGAGCGAGATGTCAGTTCCATTGTTGATTGCAAGAATGGCTGCTGCGCCGAGGAGCATCGCAGAGACGATGGAACCGACGTAGGACTCGTAGAGATCTGCTCCCATGCCTGCGATGTCACCGACGTTGTCACCCACATTGTCGGCGATGACGGCGGGGTTGCGCGGGTCATCCTCGGGGATGCCTGCCTCGACCTTGCCGACGAGGTCGGCACCGACGTCGGCTGCCTTAGTGAAGATACCGCCACCCACACGGGCAAAGAGTGCAATGGAGGACGCTCCAAGGCTGAACCCTGCCACGACGTTGATGATGTCAACGATGCTGGATCCGTCCATGATGGTGCTGATGCCGATGAACGCGACGGAGAGGCCGAGGAGACCCAGTCCGACGACGGACATGCCCATGACGGTGCCGGATGCAAACGAGACCTTGAATGCAGCGGCGATGCCACGGGTTGCGGCATTCGTGGTCCGTCCGTTGGCGCTTGTTGCCGTGAACATGCCGATGTAGCCGGCGGTTGCGGACAGGACCGCACCAAGGACGAAGCAGGCCGCGGTCAGCGGGCTGATGAGCACTGCAAGGACGATCGCAAGGACGATGACAAAGACTGCGATAAACTTGTACTGGGTGTTGAGGTACACCATCGCACTATCGTGTATCAGAGTAGTGAGCTTTTCTATGAGCTCGGTGCCGAGCCCCTCTTTGCGGACATTCATGAATGCATATCCTGCAAAGACCAGGGCCAGAAGGGCACATACTGGTGCTATATAAATCATTGTATCCATGATACTGTTTTACCCCCTCATCACCGGTTTCTCTGGGACGAAACCAATGCGAGTTTTTGATTTTCCTTATTCTGTTTAATTTATAAGTAAAAAAGGGATCTCTCCTTAAAAGAAGGGAGTCACAGGGGCACGGCGGGCATACCGTCCGAAAGAGGGGGTGGGGGCGGATTCCGGTCATTTCGATGGTGAGTATTCTGGATAACATCAGCCGGATATAGGCCGGATTCCGGTGCCGGGCCGTACGGTCCGGAAGGTGCAGGGAATGTCTTCTGCCGGGATGGGGTAGGTGAGAGAGGATCGCTCCGCGGGATGGTACGAGACCATCGGGTACCAGGAAAAAATTGCGTAAAATAAGTATGATCGTACGTACGAATGCCGGAATTAAGTATATACCTTCATTACTAAAAATAGATTTCTGGCAACAGTTATATCTGTGGCAGTCCCAGAGACTCAGTAAGCATCCGGAGGTTTTCACACGTCTGTCGGTGACATCCCATCATCCGGCGGCAGACCCGGTGGTCTGCCGCATGCCCTGTACGCCGCGTCTCCCGCTCCTCTTGCATGTACCCTTCGCCCCTGTTCCCCTCTGTCTTCGTCTGATCCCCTCTCTTCGGCCTCTGCCTCCCGGTGCGTCCATTCCCCTTCCTTGTTTGCCTCTTCACCCCCCACATCTTCCTCTTTCATCTCTTTTCCCGGCCCAATGTCCTCCATTTCCACCCTCCCCTCCCCATGTGCATCAACCCCCGCATTTCTGTCGCCTTCGTCTCTTCCTCTCTCCCCGGTATGGCTCGGCATCGACCTGAATACGACCGGACACACCGTAGTCGCGGGGGAACCGGAGAGCGGGTACTGTGAAAAACTTGGCGGTGAGGTGTCACGGCTCCACCGCCAGTTTGAACAGGAACGGTGTAATCTGCGCAAAAAGAGCGGTTCCCGCCGTGTGAAGGCACTGCATCGACGTGAGGAGGAGCTGATCAGGCTGATCTACCGGCAGGTCTCCCGCGAGGTGGTCGATGCAGCAGAACGGCTCGGCGCGGGGATCAAGTTTGAACGCCTCAGCTCCGGGAAGAGAGGCAGCACATCATCCCTCCTTGCCGGTTCTGCAGGGTTCTCCATCAACTCCGCGGTGTTTTCCCGGTTCCAGCGGCAGGTTGAGGAGAATGCCTCCCGGCGGGGGATTCCGGTCGTCTATGTTGACCCGTCATTCACCTCAAAGCGGTGCAGCCGCTGCGGCAGTACTGGCCTTCGGCACCGCAAACGGTTTGACTGCCCTGCCTGCGGCCTCACTATCCACGCCGATGTCAACGCCGCCTTCAATATTGCGATGCAGCCCGAGGACCCACCCGGGCGGTCCCTGCGTCTTCGCCGCCAGGAGGCGAAGGTCATCGGCAGACAGTTCAGGAAGACTGCAAGGGCCGAGGAGCTACAGGACCCACGGCTACTCAGGGACGAGGCCGTGGACCGAGTATCGGGACTTTTTTCCCTTCTGGACGCTGACAGGATCCCTGTTTCCGTTCCTGCCGAATAAAAATCCGGGAGCATCCTTCTCCTTTATGTAAGATGACGTTCTGGTATTGTGTATGCATCATTTCGGTGGAATATAGGGTGGACCGAAATGAAGCAGCATCCTCCTGGCGGTAAGGCCGCCAGGGTACCAGACCATCATGGATTGGGGGTCTATGAGGTGAACGGCGACCCGCATGGTGACGGGGGCAGGCAGACCGGACAGGCTATTGCGGCGGAGGAAAAAGCATATTATTCAGTATTTTTATCAAATCCCGTTCCTATGGCCGTTCTGGATGAGGATGGCCACCTCATTGCTATCAATACCGCAGCACGTGCCGTTCTCTCCACGGATTCCTCTCCGTTCCGTTACCCTGTTGAGGGGGATCTCCCCCGGGGAGACACTCCTCCGGGGAGCTTTGTCCTGCACAGTGCAAACGGGGACCTCCCGATAGGCTTCGGGCAGACCCCGCTGACATGGAACGGGGCGAAGGCGACCCTGCTGACATTCCGTGACGACACAGAGCTTATGGAGGCCCGCAGGCGCTTGGAACAGCAGGAGACACGCCTCTCTCTTGCCCTTCGCGGTGCACGGGTGGGGACATGGATGGGGAGCCCCATGGATCACTCCATCTCCGTCGACGAGCAGTGGGCGGCGATGATCGGGTATGAAGCGCAGGAGCTGGGCAGCGATATCCGGGAGGTGTTTCTCCCCCATATACATCCGGCGGATAAGGAACGGGTAATGGACTATATCCGCCGCCTGAGCCGCGGAGAGCAAGGCCCTATGGACATCGAATTCCGCATGGTACACCGCAACGGGCAGGACGTCTGGGTCAGGTCAATGGGCCGTCCCGTCGCGTTCGGAGAGGGCGGCGCCCCCTGCAGGATTGCCGGGGTGCATATCGACATAACCAGGGATCATGCCTCCCGTGATGCCCTCTATGAAGCGAACCGGAAGCTCTCCATCCTCTCATCCATCACCCGGCATGACATCATGAACGAGCTCTCCGTCATTCTCATGTGCGAGGACCTGATGGCGATGGACGGTCTGCCTGAGGAGGGCTCTGAATACACTGATTATCTGGAGCTGATCTTCCGGGCGACGAAGAAGATCGAACGCCAGATCCTCTTCACCCGTGACTATGATGAGATGGGCATAAGCGAACCCGCGTGGAACCGAGTCCGCACCCAGGCGGGCCGGGCCGTCCGGCTGCTGCGCCCCGAGGGTGTCGCCATTCAGGTGCAGACCGGGGAGGTCGAGGTCTATGCGGACCCGATGTTCGAGAAGGTCCTCCACAGCCTCTTCGAAAACGCCGTACGGCACGGCAAAGGGGTGAGTGAGATAATGGTAACGTTCAGCGAACGGGACGGACACGGCGTCCTTGCGGTTCGTGACAACGGACGCGGCGTTGTGCCGGGGGAGAAGAAGCGGATCTTTGAACGGGGATACGGGGAGAATACCGGGTACGGCCTCTTCCTGTCCCGTGAAATTCTCTCGCTCACCGGCATTACGATCACTGAGTGTGGTATCCCCGGGGAGGGAGCCTGTTTTGAGATGGTGATCCCCGCCGGAAGGTTCCGGTACGCCTCGGATGAACCGGTCCCGGGCCCCTCAGGCCTCGATGATATCGCCTGAAAAGTCCACGACCTCGGGTTTGAGCGTCTGGAGGTCCACGATGACAGCCCGTGCCGGGGTGGGCTGGATGTTCATCTGTTTCTGGAACGAAGTCTGGGACTGCCAGGTGCCGGAATTGACACAGAGGACCCCGCGGTAATTGGCGATGCCGCAGATATGCACGTGGCCGGTGTGAAGGATCTCGGGTACCGGATCGATGACCAGACGGTCCTCTTTTGCCGCGAGGATGGGTGTGCGCTGTCCGTAGGTGCAGGCGAGATGACGCCGTTTGAGCATCTCGACCATGATCTCCTCGGGCCTGGTGTATGAGGCGCCGGGGATCATTCCGATCATATCGTCGTACGAGCGGCCGTGGTACATGAGGATATTGACCCCCTGGAGGTTGACGAGCGCGGGGTTTTCCACCACGACGGCATTGTCCGGGAAATGTTCGCAGAAGTGTTCCGGGAGCGCAGGCTGGGGTTCGGAACCGCGGACCACGTCGTGGTTGCCCGGGGAGATGACGATCTGGAGGTGGGAGGGGAGCTTTCTCATCATCTCTGCAAAGACCTCGTACTGGCCATAGATATTGGGGATGGTCAGCTCCTTGTCCTGTCCGGGATAGATGCCGATGCCGTCCACCAGATCGCCTGCAATGAGAAGATATCCCACCTCGGGATGGGCGGCGAGCCATTCGGAGAACCGGTCCCATGCCTCCCCGAGAAAGGTGTCCGAACCGACGTGGACATCGGAGATGAGGGCGACCTTGCCGGGGGTCTCTGAGGGCGTCGGGCCGTTGTTCATGGGCACGTCGGGGCGGTGGAACGAGTCGGCAAAGAGGAGGTTGCCGTCCGAGGAGAGTTTGCCGCGCACGCCTATTACCTCGTCGGGGATGATCCGTTCAGCCTCGGCGAAGGGTTCCCGGTCCTTGTTGAAGAGGATGTTGATCTCGCCCGTCGGGTCCTCCAGGTGCACCATGCGGTGTCCTTTGGTGGTATTGCGGACATCGACGACCATGCCGATGACCGCGACATCGGAGTTGTAGTACCGTGTGGTCCGGGTCAGGGCCTCGACCGGGTAGATATCGGCAAGGGCCTTGCGTTTCCTGAGGGGGGCCGCCAGCTGGTCATAGCGGTTGCGGAAGTAGTGCACAAAGTCGCGAAAGTCCACCCCGCCCCCCGCAGGGGTTCGGGTTCCCTGGACGACGTCGACCTCGCTTTCGGTGAGGATGCGCATTCCGTCGCGTTCGGAGGCAAAGCCGGGGATATGGCGGGGCATGACCACCACGGTTCCTTCAGGGATGGTCTGTGCGGTCCGGTCTACAAGACTGAGATCCTGCTGGTCCGCGATGTAGGCAACCACATCCGGGTGGACCTGGAGGCCCAGGTCGAGAAATTTCAGCACGATCTCCTGCTCGGTCCGCATCGTTACAGAAATGTTGGTTGCAACGGGATAAAATACCATTCAAACCGGTGAAATGAGGGGCCGGGAGGGGCTGTGTCCGGGTGTGCAGGGCTACAAATAATATAATGTCCGGGGAAGAATGTATCTAGTCAGGAGAACTTCCATGAAGACACAGAGACGCCCCATAGGCATACCAACCCGGGTAAAACGGTTTCTCGAGAGTGATGACCCGAAGGCGGGTTGGGTAAAGGACGCCCTCTGGGTCATAGGGGTGGTTGCGGGAATCGCGCTCCTGCTCTTCCTTGCCTCCGGCACGTGGCCCGCCGTCGTCGCGGTTGAGTCCGAGTCGATGGTTCCGAATATGAACGTGGGCGACCTCGTCTTCGTGGCCGCCGCCGACAGGTACGGTGAGCTGACCAGCTGGGAGGAGGGGGAGTCCACCGGGTACGTGAAGTTCGGGGACTCGCCGGACCGGCAGGGCAACACAGTCTACGGTGACGTGATCATCTTCCGCCCGAACGGGGACGACTCTGTACATCCGATCATCCACCGGGCCGTTTCCTGGTATGACGTGAACACGACCGCTCCGGGGTACATCACGAAGGGCGACAACAACCCGAGCATCGACCAGGGCCACTACATCACCGGCATTGGGCTGATCCAGCCCGTGCAAAAGGAGTGGATCGTCGGCAAGGCGATCTTCAAGATACCGCTCGTCGGGTATTTCCCGCTTCACATCGTCGAGTTTGCCATAGTTATCATCATCCTGATGGTCGTCTGGGAGTGGTACTCGCGGCGGCGTGAGGCGGAGCGGGCGGCCGGTAAGGAGGACACACCGTCCCCCTCAGGGGAGAAGAAGGGTTCTGCGTCATCAGGGAAGAAAAAATCCGGTTCCGGGAAGAATGGTTCCGGTTCTGGTAAGAAAAGTTCCGGTGCAAAAAAATAATAATCCCTCATTTTTTTCGATGTTTGCTGTGACCGGCGCCTGAAAAGAGATTTTCCTTAAAAAGAAGTCTTTTAATCCCCACCCGTCTACCCTCATAGGAAAGAGGATGAGTCAGCCAGTACGACAGCTGCTTGATGATGTCATCGGCGGCGCCAGGATGACCGAGGAGGAGGCGGCGATGCTCCTCCGGGCCCGCGGCCCCGAGGTATGGGACATTGCCCGTGCCGCGGATATGGTCCGGGAAGAGAAGGTGGGAAAGATCGTTACCTATGTCCGCAACCAGAATCTGCACCTGACCAATATCTGCAAGAATCTCTGCGGGTTCTGCGGCTTCGGGGTTCCCCCGTCGGCAAAGGAGGCCTATCTCTTCACGAAGGAGGAGATCGAGGCCGAGGTGAAAAAGGCGCGGGAACGGCAGGTGAGCGAACTCTGCTTCCTCTCCGGCGTCCACCCGGACTTTGATACGGACCGGTATGTGGAGTTCATCGCCTTCGTGCATGATCTGATGCCCGAGGCCGATCTCCATACGATGAGCCCCGACGAGGTCGCCTGGGCGGCGAAACAGAGCGGAATTTCCACGCAGGAGGTCCTCGAGCGGATGGTGGCGGCGGGCCTCGGGACCCTCCAGGGTACCGCTGCCGAGATCCTCGTGGACGATGTGCGAACAACCATCTGCCCGGCAAAGGTGCCGACCGCCGAGTGGGTGCGCATCATCAAAGAGGCCCATCGGATGGGCATCAAATCAACCTCGACCATTATGTACGGCTCGGTCGAGACCGAACGGGACCGTGCCGAACACTTTGGCGTCCTGCGGAGCATCCAGGACGAGACCGGCGGGTTTACCGAGCTCGTCCCGCTCTCCTATCTTCATGAGGGCACGGCCCTGCACCGCCGGGGGCTCGTGACCCGCGGAGCGACGGGGCGCGAGGATATCCTGCTCTTTGCAGTATCGCGGCTCTTTCTCGACAACTTCGACAACATCCAGATCTCCTGGGGCAAGATCGGCGCCCGGATGGCGTCGCTGGGGATGCTTGCGGGTGGCAACGACTTCGGCGGGACGATGTATGTCGATGAGGTCTCCACCGATGCGGGGGCGGAGGCGGCCGATTACTTCGATCCGGCGGCGATGAAGGAGATCACCGACGATCTCGGCCGCGTCCTGAAGCGCCGGTCGACGGTATACGAGATACTGGACTGAATCATTGGAGTGCAGGGGTTCCCCCTCTGCTTTTTTATCGCAATTGTCGCATTTTGTGTGAGGAGACCGGGTCATCCCGGAATGCGTCCGCTCCTCCGGAAAAAATGAATAGGGATTATGGCTGCGAGAGGAGTGCAAGCGCCTCTGCGCCGTTCATGCCCATGCGTATCCCGAGCGCCTCTGCTGCGGCGTTTGTCTCTTTTACCGTCCCATCGAGGAGGTCTTTGGCGCTCGCGACTGAGGTCTTTTCTTCTGGTGGACGGACACGGGCGGTGGCGAGGCCGAAGGTCTGGAGGGCGGCGGGGTCGATGGCGCCGCAGGCAAGTACGCCGTTTTTCGCGACAGCAAAGACGATCGTCACCGGCCCTGCGGGGACGGCATAACATTCGGCGGTGATCCCGGGGGTGCTGATATGGGTGTGGATCATGGTGGAGTATATTCGTGGAAGGGGATAATGCAGGCGGTTCCTGTGATCAAGGGATGGGATTAGGAAAGAGCGTCCAATAGGATGCGACCCCACGTGCCCGAAAAAAAGGGGGAGGGTGACGGGTCAGATAATGTAGAGGGTGAGGTAGAGGATAATTATGGGGAAGAAGACCGCTGCCCATATTGGCTTGTTCCAGTGGTAGACCTCCTTTCCGTCGAGGGGGTAGAGGGGGATGAGCGAGTAGGCGGCTTCAAGCAGGTTGATGGCAAATCCGATGGTGCCGAGCATCGTCCAGAATCCGCCCAGGGGAATGAGGAGGACAAAGACAAGGGCAAGGCAGAGGCTTGCGACCGGGCCGACAAAGAGGGCGAACCCGATGTTCTTTGCGAGGTCCTCTTCATTTTCATTGATACGGGTCACCAGCGGCTGTGAGAAGACATTGCCAAAGAGCCAGGCAGTCATGAACGATGACAGGATGCCGATGTAGTTGAAGCTCACTTTGCCGCCGTCGAGCAGGTACCTCCGGGCCACCACCATATGAGCAAGTTCGTGGATGGAGATCGCAACGCCGCTTGCGAGGAAGTAGGTGAAGATGGTCAGCGGGATGAAGACCGCCCGCTCGGCGTAGAGGAATGCGAGGCCGAGAAGGATGGATCCCACAATGAGCACGACCCACTCCTTCGGGGCAAAAGCAATCGCCCCCGCCATCCTCTTCCCTGCCACAACCTTCTCCGCTCCCACCTCAACGCCGAATTCACCGAAGACCTCGGTGGTAAGTCCCAATGCCCGGTTCAGGTACTGGCTCAGCTGGGCAGTGAGCGTCGAGGCGCCTGACCCTCCCGTGGCTGCTCCTGCACCTGCCGCCGCTCCTGCAGCGC
>JAENZA010000037.1 GCA_016841485.1 Methanobacteriota archaeon | reverse complement strand
GACGGTCCCGTTCTGACCGCCTCCCGGAGGTATGCGACACAGGGACCGGGTAAGACAGGAGTCGAGTCGCCCGGTGCCGGATGCATGCCGCTTGCGGTGCCCTTTGCCTTGGCCATTGCCGAACCGGACCGTCTGTACGATGACCTCATCGCGGCCTGTGCCGTGACCCATACCCATATCGCAGCCCAGGCGGCAACCGTCTCGTTTGCGATGTTGCTTCGGGCGACTCTCGCAGGAGACACAGACCCGGTCCATGTGGCAGAGCTCTGTGCCCGGTCGATGGACCCGGTCCTCTCCTCCCGCATCGCCGCAGCATGTGATCTCTCACGAGAGGGCTTCTCCCTGGAGGCGGTCCTTCCGGTCATTGGAAACGACATCTCGGTGTACCAGACACTGCCGATGACGCTCTACCTAATCTCCCGGTTCGGGAACTCGGATGCCCTTCTTCCCGTTGCGGCACACATCGGCGGCAACAGTGACACCATTGCCTTTCTCTGCGGGGCCTGGCTCGGGGCACGCTGGGGGACGGGGGCCTTCTCCCCTGCCCTTCTCAATGATCTCGAGGATAATGCGAGGATAGCGGCGGTTGCGGAGAGCCTTCTGAACGTGGCGGCGGGGAAGGATTAACTCGTTTTAAACATACCTTTGATCATGGAGATTGCAATCATCGGTGGATCCGGGTTTACCGGCGGGGAGCTCATCCGCCTCTGCGCCGGACATTCATCTGCAGAGGTGACGTGTGCGACCTCGCGAAAACTGGAAGGGACCGACGTTGCGCTCACGCATCCCCATCTTCGGGGATTCACCGACCTGCGGTACACGAATCCCGAGGTAGGGGAGATCGAGGCAGACGTCGCATTTCTGGCGGTGCCGCATACGGCGGCGATGCAGTATGCGGGCGGGCTTCTCGAACGGGGCATCAAGGTCGTCGACCTCTCGGCCGATTACCGGCTTCCGAAGGATGTCTTCGAGAGCGTCTACGGGGTCACTCATACCCATTACTTCGAGGCGCCGTACGGACTGCCGGAGCTGCACCGTGAACAGATCAAGGGTGCCGACTTCGTCTCGAACCCCGGCTGTTTTCCGACCGGGGCGACGCTTGCGGCGGCACCGCTGGCGCCGCGGGCGACGACCATCATCTACGACTCGAAGACCGGGGTCTCCGGTGCCGGGGTCAACCCGTCTGCTGTCAACCATTTCTGCAATGCGCATGACAACTTCATTGCCTACAAATGGACTGCCCACCGGCACCTTGCCGAGATGAAGATGGAGGCATCCCGGCTCGGGTCAGCCGCTTCCGTGCATTTTACTCCTCACCTCCTGCCGGTGAACCGGGGCATACTTACCACGGCACATATATTACTTGACGACCCGATAACACAGGAAGAGGCAGAAGCGCTCTACAGTGGGTTCTACGCAGGGGAACATTTTATTCGTCTCCAGCCCCCCTCTCTCGCCGGTGTCCGCGGGAGCAATTTCTGCGATATCGCCATCGAAGTCGAGGCCGGCGGCCGCCGTGTCGTTGCCGTCTCAGCCATCGACAACCTGGTGAAGGGAGCGTCCGGCCAGGCAATCCAGAATATGAATATCATCTGCGGCATTCCGGAGACGGAGGGGCTGGGGGTCGTCCCGCTCCTCCCATAAGGGTTGTGCCGTACCAGAGGTGTATGTGATGAAAGTCAGTGAAGTGATGACCCGAAATCCGATCACGGTCGCCCCGGACACCCCGGTCGCCGAGGTCTCGCGTACGATGAAGAAGAACCGTATCGGCGGCCTGCCGGTGGTGGAGGGGGATAACCTCGTGGGGATAGTGACCGAGACGGATATCCTCACGCTCCTGAACCCCCCGGAGATCAGCGAAGATCTCTGGCTCCCCTCGCCCTTTGAGATCATCGAGATCCCGATCCGGGAGCTGATGAACTGGGAGAAGACGAAGGAGGCGCTCGCGGACATCGCAAATGTACCGGTCTCCGAGGTGATGACCGATGATGTCATCGCCATCGACGGGGATGAGGATATCGAGGCGGCGGCGTCCATGATGATGAAGGAAGGGGTTGCCCGCCTTCCGGTCCTGGAGAACGGGATGCTCGCCGGCATCCTGACCCGTGCGGACATCGTCCACGGTCTCGGGTCGCGCTACAACCCGGACGCACCGGAGGAGGAATGAAGAGCCTCTGCGCAGTGGACGGCGTCTCCTGCGCCGGTATCAAGGAGGGCAAGTACGGGCTTGCACTGATACAGGCCTCCGGGATGGCCGCGGCGGTCTTTACCAAAAACCTCTTTGCCGCATCGCCGGTGCTCCTGATGAAGGAGCGGATGGCAGGGGGGCGTCTCGATGGCATCATCGTCAACTCCGGCAATGCGAATGTCTATACCGGGGAGCAGGGCATGGCCGATGCCCGCCGTATGGCGGAGATAGGTGCGTCGGCCCTCGGAACCACGCCTGATATGATAGGCGTCGCCTCGACGGGGGTTATCGGCCGCTTCATGAAGATGGAGATCGTCGAGCGGCAGGCCGCGGTGGTGGCGGGAACGGTCCGTTCGGATGCGGCGGCGGAGGATGAGGCCGCGGCCGCCATTATGACGACGGACCTCTTTCCCAAGCATGCCTGCGCCAAAAGAGACGGATTTACGGTTGCGGGCATCACCAAGGGTTCGGGGATGATCGCCCCGAACATGGGAACGATGCTCGGCTTTCTCTATACCGATGCCGAAGTGACGGTTCCTGCCCTGCAGGAGATGCTCACCCGTGCCGTGGACCGGAGCTTCAACCGCGTGGTGGTGGACGGTGACACCTCCACCAACGACAGCGTCTTTGTGACGGCGACCGGGCGGCGGGGCCCGGCAGACCCGGAGGAGCTCTACGGTGCGCTGGAGGAGGTCTGTATCAGCCTTGCAAAGCAGATTGCCCGGGACGGCGAGGGAGCGACCAAGCTCATCGAGGTCCGGGTAACCGGGGCAGAATATGAGGAGGATGCGGCCGCCGTCGCCCGCACCATTGTGGGTTCTTCACTCGTCAAGACCGCCGTCTATGGGGAGGATCCGAACTGGGGACGGATCATCGGGGCCGCCGGCAGGGCGGGTGTCGAATTCGACCCCCGGATGGCGACGGTCACCATCGGCGAGGGCGATGCACTGGTCACCTTGGCACGCCGGGGCGAAATACTCGCAGACGACAAGGTCAACCCGGAGGCACTTGCCGCCGCAAAGGACCTGATGAAGGGCGACACTGTGATCTTCGGGTTCGATCTTGGGGCGGGAGAGGCGTCCGCCACTGCATGGGGATGTGATCTCACCGAGAAGTACGTGGAGATCAACGGGAAGTACACCACCTGATACTTTTTTACGGCTCTTTGGCCGTCCTTTTCGTATCGCCCGCAGCCATCACCTGCCTATGGAAACAGCAGAAACCTTTAGGTCTACTGGCGCGATCTCAGGAATTGATCGGTATGGGATCACAATTCAGGGAACGCATGTCCTACCTCTCCTTGGCACTCGACGTGGTGAAGGAGGCTGCCTACGCATGTCTGGACCCCGGCCTCTGCGGGAGCGGGCAGCAGGCCCTCGTATATGCCCGTGATTTTTCAACGGTCATCGAGGCCTTTGCCGGTGACTGTACGGCCTGCGGCCCGGACCCCGCGATGTCCGGTGGAGTTCCGGGCAGACGGCACAGCCGGCCGCAAGGAGGCATAGACCGCGGGTATGTCAGCGGTCTCCAGATCCTCCTGAACACTCTCGTCGCCGAACGGGAATTCCTCGATGAATACGGCACATACAGCATGCCGGACCGGGAGTTCGAGGCGCAGGTCGAGGCGATGCTGCGCAGTGTGAGAGCGGCAAGCTGAAAATCAACAAGCCGGACCTGGTACGGGGCGACGCACTCCTGTCCCTGAGGAGGGTTGCGCGCCTGCACCGGAGATCAGCCTACCGCAGGGTGTGACAGCTCCTGCGGTTCTCTCTTCCGACCTCCCGTTCTGGTGCCCTATGCATGGGACGCTCCGTTTCCTATCTTCTCCGGGTACCGGGGGGCCCCTTCCTTTGTGGCGGAAGCAGTTTTATCGTATGGTGCTCCAAATCTGTGATGATTAGCCCGTGTCCAGTACCCCCCGTGAGGGTAAGGAGGCGGGCTCTTGTGAGGAAGAGGCATGAAACGCGAAGAAGTCCTGATGGAGGCGATGCCGTATATCCAGCGGTTCCACGGCAAGACCATTGTCGTCAAACTGGGCGGCCACGCCATGGTCGATCCGAAGATACTGGATACGGTGATCCAGGACATCGTCCTGCTCAGATATGTCGGCATGAACGTCGTGGTCGTGCACGGCGGCGGGCCGGAGATCACGCAGAAGATGGAGCAGATGGGCAAACAGCCGAAGTTTGTCGCGGGCCTGCGGGTGACCGATGCAGAGACGATGGAGATTGCCCAGATGGTCCTCGTGGGTAAAATTAACGATGGGATCGTCTCTCTCATCTCAAAGTTCGGTGCCCTCGGCGTCGGCCTCTCCGGTAATGACGGGAACCTGATGTTTGCCAGGAAGGCAGGAACCCGCCGTGTGATTGTGGATGACGAGGAGCACGAGGTCGACCTCGGCCTGGTGGGTGATGTGGAGAAGATCAATGCCGGTATTCTCGAGGTCCTCCTCGACAAAGGCTATATCCCCGTCGTCTCCCCGGTGGCCATCGATCACAGCGGCCATTCGCTGAATGTCAATGCCGATACCGCTGCGGCCGAGATAGCGATATCACTCAAGGCGTACAAGCTCATCAACCTCTCCGATGTAGACGGGGTGATGAACCAGACCCGAACACGGACGTACCAGCGCATTCATCTCTCCGAAGCAGCACATCTCATTGAGGACGGGACGATCGTTGGCGGGATGATCCCGAAACTCGAGGGGTGCATCAAGGCGCTCATGATGGGTGTCTCCCACGCCCATATTCTCAACGGCAACCGCGACCACAGCCTTCTTCTCGAGCTCTTTACGGACAGTGGTGTCGGGACGATGATCCTCAGGGACGGGGAGCAACCCTGATATCCTCAAATATTCCTGTATTTAAATTTTAATCTTTAATTTGCAGGTATTTTCCAATTTAATTAAGTAATTATATATAAAATCTGAGACTACGTATCGTATAATGGGCAAAGCGGTAAATCGGGTAAAATCGATTTTTGAGAATGATTCGCCTCATTTCATATTTATTATCGGATTTGGCACTCTGTTTACTTTTGCTCTTGTTATTGTCGGATTATTAAATGGCATAACAACGCTATTACCGCATCTTTTCTATATTCCCATCGTCCTTGCCGCCTACCGGTATCCGCGAGAGGGGATGCTGCTCTCTGTCCTGGTGGGCTCGCTGTACCTCCTGCTGGTAACGACTATTATGGGTCCCGTGCCGGACCTTGTGATCAATGCCTACGGGCGTTCGGTGGTGATTGTAGCCGTGGGGGTCATCGTCTCCGTCCTCTCCCTCAAGCTGAGCAGTGAAAAGGAGAAATATCTCGGCCTTCTCAACGACCAGAATGATCTGGTGGCGATGATTGGCCGTCAGGGAACCTTCAGCTTTGTCAATGCCGCCTACTGCAGGTACTTCGATGCCGACCCCGGCGATATCATCGGGATGTCCTATCATGAGCAGTATCCCCCGGAGGAAACCGCACTCCTCGATGTGTTTTTCCGGAGCCTGAATCCATCACGCCCCTCGGGCATCATCGAACTGAGGGCCCGCGGTGCGGACGGCCGGGTGCGGATGTTCCAGTGGGACGTGAGCGGACACTTTGGGGAGAAGGGTGAGACCGTCTCCTACCTCTGCAGCGGGCGTGACATCACCTCCCTGCGCGAGATGGAGGAGGCGCTTCGTTCGTCCGAGGAGAAGTTCCGGGCCCTCTTCAGCCATGCCCGGGACGGTATCCTCGTCAATGAGCTCCGTGAGGACCTGAGCTTTGGGCCCTTCTTCGAGATGAACCGCTACACCCTGGACCTCTTCGGGTATGAGCGGGATGAGATGGCATCAATGACCCCCTATGACCTTGTCGTTGAATCTCCGCCGGCACTGTTGACGTGGCTGGATCAGGTGCAGGAGGGAACGGCCCGCTCTTTCAGAGAGGAGGTCGTGTGCCAGCGCAGGGACGGGTCTCTCTTTCCTGCTGATGTGACGGCAGTCGCCTTTGAGCTTCACGGTAGACGGGTCATCCTCTCGATACTTCGTGATATCTCCCCGAGAAAAGAGGCGCAGGAGAAGATTGTCCGTTCCGAAGAGCTGTACAGGACGCTTTTTGAGAATACCGGGACCGTTATGCTCGTGGTGGACGAGGAAGGAATTATACGAAACGCCAACAACGAGGTTGAAAAGACGTTTGGGTACCCGAAGGAGGCGCTTCTTACGGGAGAGATGGTGATTGACGATATCACGGTCCCCGGCGGGCATTATGGCATCGTCAATGCCTTTACCGCCCAAGAGGGCACCGGTGGAGGGGGTAGCGGGGAATTGCGTTTGATGGATGCGTCGGGGATGTACCGGGACACCTGCTATACCATCGCCCGCATTCCCGAGACAAGGCAGCTGATCCTCTCGATTGCCGACCAGACCGGGACAAGACAGAGCAGCATTCTCCTCGCAACGGTCAACGAGATCAACCAGGCGGTCGTCTACGAACGTGACAGTAAGGTACTGATCGACCGGGTATGCAAGGAATTTGCTGCACTTGACAAATACTACGTGATCGCGGTTTCGACCCTTGATGGAGGCCTGCTGAAGAGCGGCAACGTGTCCGCTCCCGCCTATGAAGATGTTCATGCCTCATACCTCGGGTCCGCCTGCGGGGCGTACCGGGCCACCCGGAGTGGTCTTGTGGAGTATGACGAGTGGCCGTCGGCGGACGGCGACGAACGGCCTCTTCAGGTGATCAATTTCCCGATGACCGCGGACGAGGAGATCATCGGTGCGATTTCGGTCTACATCCGACCGCGTGTCTCGATCACCGACCCGGAGATCGATACCCTCCAGGCGCTCGCCAACGACATCGGCTTTGCCATCCGTTCGCGGCGTCTTGAGGAAGAAAAGATCGAGGCACTTGCGCAGATAGAGAGGAATATCGAACAGCTTTCCATCATCAATGACCATATCAGAAACCCGCTCCAGGTGATCGTCGGCTATGCGGTCCTCGATGACTGGGAGCATACGGACAAAGTGGTCCGGCAGGCGGAGGAGATAGACCGGATCATCAACCACCTCGACCAGGGATGCCTGGAGTCCTCCAAGATACGGGAGTATCTCATCCGGCACTCCGGTATCGATTCCGGCAAAAAAATACAGTAACCGTCTCAGCTCTCTTTTTTTCAGGGGAGGTTGCCTTCCCCGAGATACTCGTGCTGCCGTTCCTCGCTCATCGTAATCAGGAGAGCGAAAATTTTTCTGGTCTCGACCGGGTCGATGTTCTTCTCCACCGCGTAGTCGAAGGCACGGGAGAGGACCGCCTCCCTCTGCCGGGGATCGGTCACCGGCAGGACTTCATGGTGCTTGAACTCTGCCATCCGGGCCGCCAGTGTCTGGCGCTCGGCAATGAGGTCGATGATTCTGCGGTCAATGGATGCGATCTCTTCACGCAACGCCTCAAGTGTCATCACCACTGCTGTGCTTCCGGAATCATTAACCCTTTTGCCGCAGTGAGCCCTGGCCGGAACGGCGGCGATGCAGGACCCGACCATTGATAACCCTTCGCGGCAGAGTACTGGGAAGATATCCTATGCAGAAAATGCTCGACCTCATCAGGCCTGAAGAGCGAAAGGACCTGATCATCGCGTGTGTGGCACTCTCGCTCGCCTTCACCCTCGTCTTCATTCGCGGAGGATGGACACCGGTATTTCTGGTGGTCGTCTTCCTGAGTTCGGTCGTCACCGTCGGGCTCGGCTTCATCCTTCATGAGCTGGCCCATAAGTTTGCTGCCGTCCGGTTCGGGTACTGGGCGGCGTTTCAGAAGGATAACCAGATGCTGCTCATCGCCGTTGCCCTTGCTGCCCTTGTCGGCGTGGTCTTTGCCGCACCCGGTGCGACGATGATCTATGTTCCCCCCGGCAGGGAGATGACGAAGGAGGAGAACGGGAAGATATCGGTTGCAGGGCCGATCGTCAACCTCGTCCTCGGGGCGATATTTGTGGTCGTCCTCCTCGCAGGGGCTGCCTTTGCCCTCTGGCCGCTGGTGGTGCTGGGCACGATGGGCCTCTCGGTGAACGGGATGATTGCCTTCTTCAACCTGCTGCCGATAAGCATCCTTGACGGGCGAAAGGTGATCGCATGGTCGCCGGTGGTCTTTGCCGTCTCCATCGTCCTCTCGCTCGGGATGATCCTCCTCTCCTCGGACTTCGGCGGAAGCCTGACGATGCTTCTTTCCCTCGTCTCCTGAGCATACCATCAACTATCCTTTTTTGCTGCTCCGCAATACGCGGGAATAAGCCATGGCGTTGTCCCGGGTAGCGAACGTGCACGTATTCCCTCATCATCAGGGAACCCGCTATAGGAGCGCATCTTTTTCGGCGGGGCGGTGGAGGAGCCGGTGAGGAGTGAGTCAGGGACGGATCATAAGGGGCACCTCGCGGTAGGCGCACCGTCGGCATACATCCGTTCACCGCCTTTTCTCAGTCCTGACAACGGTGAATGAGTGAATGCAGGCTGCATCGTACCGGATGAGCATGGCGGGGAGAGTAAAAAAGAAAGGAATGGGAGATGCGTCAGCGTCGCATTCCCGCACGGGAGAGGAGGAGAGCGGCACCGCAGATCCCGATCGCAGCCAGGGGCGCCGGGAATGGTGTCTGTGTCGGGGTGGGCGTGGTCGCGGGGATGGGGGTCCCCACCGGCGTCCGCGTCGGCAGCGTCTCCTTCGGGGTTACGTTCACCGGTTCTTCGACCGTGATGTAGGCCTCTTTCGTAACCATCGCAAGGTACGCTTCGTCCTCCCAGACGCTCATTCGTACGCTATAGGTGCCGGGTGCGGTATAGGTGTGGACCGGGTCCTTCTCCGTGGTCGCGTTGCCGTTGGTGCCGTTGCCGTCACCGAAGTCCCAGGCCCAGCTGGTCGCCCTGGGGGCAAAGGAGGTGAACTGTACCGTGAGCGGGGCCGTTCCGTTCAGGGTTTCGGCGGTGAAGTCAGGAGGAACCTCGACGGGGGTGACGGGGGGTATGCCGCCGACGACGATGAAGTTCTCCTTTACCACCGCATCTTCACGGCCGCCGGTCCCCCGTATGGTGAGGGCGACGGTATAGAGGCCCGGGAAGGTGTAGGTGTGGACGGGGTTGGAGTTGTCGGTCCGCTCGCCGGGCAGGAGATAGGTGTCCCCAAAGTCCCAGACCCACTCGTTCGCCCACCCGGTCCTCACATCGGCGGCGTTCGTTCCCCGGAAGTAGACCGTCAGGGGGGACGGCCCGGACTTCGGTGTTGCGGTAAAGTCCGCACGGTTTACCGCCCCCGGCTCGGTGGAGGAGGGGGGGATCCCGCCGGCGGTGACGACAATGTATCCCTCTTTTTTCTCGGTCCCGAGGTAGGTGTTGCCGGCGTAGGCGGTGAGAGAAACCGTATAGACGCCGGTCTCGGTGTAGGTGTGGACGGGAACCTCCTGGATCGCCGTTGAGCCTTTGATGCTAGTCCCGTCACCGAAGGTCCAGTCCCAGGTGTCGGCGCCGGGAGCGTAGGCGGAGAAGGTGACCTGCAGCGGCGGCGGCCCGGTAATCGGGATTGCAGCAAAGTCAACGGTAGAGTCCCCGTCCGTTGCAAGGGCAGGGAAGGTGCAGAGGCAGGCACAGAGCAGGGCTGCAATGCAGCACAGGATGGTGGTTCGTCGGGTCATCGGATGATCACTCCTCAATGGTGCTTCGTTCTACCTTTGGGGTTATGTAGCTTTCTTCATGCGAAAGGGGGGGTTGGAATGGGAAGGGAACGAACGGAGCGCTCCATCATGGGGAATTTGCCAGGAAAGATGGGGCAGAACTGGCGGAACCGGGAGAATGCCGGGAACCCGCAGGAAGAGCAGATGATGCTCCCTTGGTTGGCGTAGCGTCCCGGACGGGGCCGCCGTGAAAAAAATGGGTCGGATGCCGTCCAAAGAGGAAAAAATAATTTTTCTTTTGGTTTTTCATCAGGAAGAAGGCACTTAGGCTACTTTACCGTTTATGGTTCAGAGGGATAGCGATGACAGGGTGGTCGGGGGATAGAGAAAAAAAGAATTGGGGAGAGTTCACTCACGCCGCCGGACACACCATGCGGCACAGGCGGCAACACCAGCAAGAAGGCCCGCAAGCGGTGCGGGCGACTCCTGGGTGGGGGTCACCTCAGGGAGCGGGACCGTCACCGAGGGGATGGGGGTTTTTGTCGGGGTGGCGGTTTCTGTCAGGTTACCGGTTGCGGTGGGTTCTGCGGTGGCATTTGCTCCGGCCGGTGTCTCCTCCGGGGCCGGTGTCGGGGTGTGCTCATCTGCGCTGGACGTGTTCTCTTCGATCACCTGTTCGAGCTCAGGCAGGTCACGTATGGAGGCCTTCTCGTCAAAGATGATCGCAAAGTAAGAAAAACCGGGGGTATAGGCCCGGTAATAGACATAGGCCCCCTCCTTCTTCTCAAATACGGTCGGGAGGCGTTCCCATCCGTTGTCGGTTAGGTGCACGAGGGTGACATCCTCCAGGCTGTAACCGTAGGAGCTGATCACCTGTTCAGGGATGCGGAAGCTCACGTACGCACCGAGCACATCCTTTTTGGTGATGCCTGTAAGGCTCATCTCGAGATACCGCCAGACCTGTCCCGGCGGTACCGTATCATCCGGCGGCCCTTTCAGGGTAAGCACAGAGGCGGTCGTATCCTCGGGGACGACATAGCCGAGGATTTCAATATTTTTCACGGGGTCGCTGCTAAGGTTGAAGGAGGCCCGTGTCGCGTTCCCTGCGGCGGCGGACTCCGTGGAGGAGGCACGCTGGATCTCCGCCTCGGGCCGGTCGCTGGAGCCGGTGTCACCGGTGGCGGTCACGGTCTTCTGAGTAATGACCTCGGTTACCCCGTAGGTTGCGGTCATCGTGATGGTGTAGGTTCCGGGGCTGGAATAGACCGTGGAGTCCGTCATCCCGGTGCCGGTATTACCATTGTCGAAGTCCCACATGACTGATGAGGGGTTGATAATCGAGTACACCGTCACGGTGACAGTCAGGGGGGCTACGCCCGAGGACGGGTCGGTGGTGAAGGCGGGGTTGAAGACGGGGCGGATAATATATCCCACAAAGTTGCCATAGCCGGTGCCGATGAGCGGGACGGCTCCTGTATACGAGATGGCGGGGTAAGCAAACAGATAGGCAGCATCTGAGGCATTTGCGATGAGTGATGTCTCCGGCGCTCCACTGTTGTCGGTCAGGTAACGGAGGGTGGAATCGGTGCTGGTCATCATGGAGACGGCGTAGACTCCGTGAACGGTATTTCCGTCCATCGCGAGATCCACTCCGGTGAAGTAGGTTACATCCGTTTCCCTTTCATCGAGAAGCGTCGCTGGTCCCCACCCGCTGCTGGTCTCCTCCATTAGATAGAGCCGGTCTCCCCCATCCTCGGAAATCTTGGTTGTAAAGAGTACCCTGGGATACCCGTCACTGCCGATTGCGATGGCATTCTGTGTCCCGATCCCCCCGTCAACGTCATTTCCGTCATAGATTGGTGAGGGCACATACCATACCGGGGCCTCATACCGGACGAGCATCAGATTATCCCCTACCCTCTCGTCGTAACTGACCCACAACCCTCCAGCTGATGATGCAACCGAGGATACCGGGCCTGCATCATTGGCAATCGTATTATTTTCCCATGAAGATGCCGTCTCATTATAAGCGATGGCAACGAGGGCATCTGTGACGGGATTCGTGCAGATGATATGTACATCCAAACCATCCAGGGTTATGGCAGTGCGATAGCCATCCACATATGCGACGCCGGAAAAAGCGGCGACGGTTTCGTTGGTCCAGCTGCCACCTTCATTGGAAGCAAGGCCGACCTCAAGGCCGGCGGTCGTGTTGATGAAGTAACTCACATATACAACATCGGTAGCATTGACGGCCATTGCGGGGCCATACCCCAGCGTGGTGCCTGGTTCGCTACTTCTATCGGCAATCTCCACTGGAATCGACAGGACCCCGGGAGATGTCTCCTTCCCATAGATCAGGATCTGTCCAGTGGCGTTCTGTGCAACCACGTGTGCCAGATCCCCGGTTCCTGTGCGGACTGCCTGCCAGTTGGTAATATCATTATCATATACCTGGTCGCCGCTCCAGTTCGAATCGAAGGTCGGCAGTCCAATGGCCGCCGTCGGCATCACGAGTGCAAAGACCAGTAGGATTCCCACCAGTATACCATACTTTTTCATCTTATTTACCCCAAAATACCCATAGGTACTTAATAATAGGAGATTTTTGCCATTCCTTAAATCTTTTCCGAAAAAGAGGGTAAATTGAAATATTTTATCACCGTCGCCAGCGGGATCACCCCGGATCTTCTTTGTTCCCGCCTCTCCCTTAGAGATAGCACTCCTGAATGGCGACAACCTCCGTCGAATCGCGGGCTGCCGCGTACTCCCGCAGGGGTTCGGCGTTCACCTCCAGGAAGCGCAGCCCCCAGCCAAAGCGGGCGAGGATCTCCGTC
>JAENZA010000036.1 GCA_016841485.1 Methanobacteriota archaeon | reverse complement strand
TGGACCCCGTCTGCGGGTGGCGGGAAGCGGGCGAGCGGGAGCTGGTAAGGATTCGCGTTCTTCAGAGGGACGTGGTCGCCGTGGTAGTGGCTGAACACGATGTCGGTCGCGAGGGGGATCTCCGTAAGGATTCGCTCCCGGACGGCGGCACCGACCGCCACCTGCCGGGGGTGCGGGAGGAGGCCGTGGCGCAGGTACCCGAGCGCAACGCCGGGGTCGATGAGGATGCGCCGCTCCCCCGTCTGCACCACGCAGCAGAGGGCCCGCACGCCTAAGGATTCGGTCCCGATGACGGTGATCTCCATACCTGCCTGGGAGTGGGGGAGGGGGAATAAGGTTTCTGGCGGGTTTATGTATTATCCGACGGGAAAGGGCGAGAAAAAAAAGATTAGTAAGGCACCATCACCGGGCCGGATGATACGGTGGCGATCGTGAAGAATGCCAGTGCGAGCATCGCGAGGATGACGACGATCGCAAACGGGATGGCGACCGCGAATATTGCCCGTGCCGTGGAGATCTCATGGAGTTCGCGGATGGCGAGCACCTCGAGGACGAGGGCCCAGAGGCCGGCGAAGAACCCTAAGAGCGGGATCCAGCCAAAGAGCAGTGAGGGGGTCGCGGCGTAGATGACCGCCTTCAGGGTGGTGCCAAGGCCCATCCGTCCGCCGACGAGGAGGACGAAGAGGTGCAGGACACACCCGCCGATGACCAGGCCGATGAGCCCGCCAACGATCCCGGCGATGATGCCGACGACGATGCCGAAGCCACCAAGCGAGGCGATCAGTGCCTGAAAGACGGCGAAGACGGCGAGGAGGACGAGGAGATATTTGAACGCGTCTTCCAGTTTTTCGTCCCGGTGGGCGATGAGGGTCTCGACGGGATTGAAAAGAAATCCCTTGATCTTGTCGATATATGACATTTCCATGCCTCAAGGGTTGGAAAAGATGGTATTTATACGGTGTGCCACTCCGATTGGTTGCAGGGTGCAGAATGGATGCAGAATGGATGCAGAATGGATGCAGAATGGATGCGGGAGGAAGGGCGGAAAGATTGATATGCCTCCATTCCCATTCCCGTTCATTACCGAGGTGACGAGCTGTGAATGTACTGATAATCTATGCACATCCCTATCCGGCCTCCTTCAATGCGGCGATGAAGGATAGGGCGGTCGATGTCCTGGGAAAGGCCGGGCACGAGGTGAAGGTATCTGATCTCTATGCGATGCGGTTCAAGGCGACGCTTGATATGGACGACTTCCCCGACCCCTGCAACCGGAGCTTCTTCTCGATTGCAAACGAGATGATGGCGGGCTTTACCCGGGGCAAGCTCGCCCCCGACGTTCTGGCGGAGATTGCCAAGGTGAAGTGGGCGGATCTGCTCATCTTCCAGTTTCCCATCTGGTGGAGTTCGATGCCGGCGATGCTGAAGGGCTGGATCGACCGGGTCTTTGTGCAGGGGTTCGTGGTGAACCTCCCGAACGGGCAGGTCTACGCAGACGGCCTCCTGAAGGGCAAGAAGGCGTTGATCTCGACCACGATGGGCTCCGCGATGGAGCTCTACACCGAGGACGGGCCGCATGGCGACCTGAACCTGCACCTGAAGAGTCTCTGGCACAACACCTTCGAGTTCTGCGGGATGGAGGTGGTCCCTTCGTTCTACGTCTTCAATGCAGGCGAGATGGAGGAGTTCCAGGTGGAGGCGGAACTCGACCGGTGGGAGGAGTACCTCCGCATGGTCATCTGATAATTTCCTTTTTTTCCTTCTTCGGGCGGCGCTTCAGGAAAAGAGCTCCTGCCATGGTGCAGGCCCTGCGGGCAGATCCTCTGCGAGAAGCCCGTAGAGGAGGCGGTCATGATACCCTCCCCGGACATGCCAGTACTTGCGCTGGCGTCCCTCCGGGACGAAGCCGCACCCCTCCATGATCTTCACCGAGGGGATATTGCCGGCCGCACAGTCGCCGTTGAGGCGGTAGGCCCCCGCCATCGTGAAGGCGAACCAGACGAGAAACCGGCACATCTCGGTCCCGTATCCCTTTCCCCACTGCGCATCGTCCGTCTGGTAGCCGATGAGGTACGCCCCTTCGGAGAAGTCGTCCGCGACGAGGGCGCACTGGCCGATGAAGGCCCCCTCCCTGCCCTTGCCCGTGCCGCCGGAAGGGCGGGTCCGGACGGTGAAGACGTAGCTCTCGGGGGCGGTGCCTCCCGCTTGGGCCTCCGCCATGCCGTCGATGAGCGGTTCGAAGTAGGCATGGGTCACCTCCGGCGGGTTGGGGCCGAAGAAGAGCCATTCGCAGACCGCGGTCTTGGCAAGCATCGCCGCTATCGCCGGGAGATCGGCACGGGTGCAGAAGGAGTAGACGAGGCGATCAGACCTCCATGCGGTCTTCATTGCTCTTGTTTCGGGGCGGCCTTCTTATGATAGTTGCGATCCTCCCGTGGCGTCGACCCGGTGACGCAGAAAGGCTTTATGGTATACTGTGGTATACCCTGGTATAATGAAACCTGCCGCGACCACGATCAAGGTGACCCGGGAACTCAAGGAACGGCTCGACCGCTGCAAGGTGCACCCGCGGGAGCCGTACAACGACGTGATAGAGAGGCTGATCGACGAGCGGGACGATGCGAACCGTCCTGCCGCCGGGACGCCCCCCGCATCCGCTTCTTCCTCCCCGTTCAACCCCGCCGTCTGTTACCGTCTTCCCGATGAAAAATAGGGTGGGGCGACAGTCCTTGCGGGGAGAGATGACGCTATCGTCCCGAAGCACGGGGATTTTAGGGCTGTTCTTCCCGTCCTGCCGGCTGCGCCCGCCGCGGCAGGAAGAGGGCCGCAATGAAGGCAATGCCGAGGAAGATGGTGATCGCATCGAAGCAGTGGAGCATCCCTGAGCTGACGGCCGCATCGGCGATCTCGGCGAGCTGCGCGAGGACCGTATCGGGAACGACGAGGTCCGGGGTGCCGGTCTGCATCTTGTCCACCCACCCCTGCAGGCCGGTCGCCAGTTCTTCTGCGGGGATGCCAGCCATGACCGCTTCTTTTTCTATCTCTTCCACGATGCCGGTGTAGATGAAGATGATGAGGATCACCCCGATGAGGGCGGTCCCGAGAGAGGTGCCGAGCTGGCGCAGCGTATTGAGGACCCCGGCGGCATCGGTCGCGTGCTCGTCGTGGACGGACGAGAGAGTGAGGTTCGTCACCTGCGACAGGATAAGTCCGATGCCGATCCCGAAGACAACGGAGCCGGGGATGAATTCAGTGGTCCCGGTATCGAGCCCGAAGATGCCGCGAAGCATGAAAGAACCCGCCATTCCCAGAAGGAGGCCTGCCATGATGAGGTGCCTGGGGCTCAGGTAAGCGGCGAGGCGGGCTCCGGCGATGGAGAAGATGAAGATTGCAATCGATATCGGGAGGAGAAGGATTCCCGTCTCGAAGGCGGAAATGCCGGTCACCTGCTGGTAGAAGACCGGGATGATGAAGAAAAATCCTGCCGCCGTGAGGCCCTGGACGATGGTAATGGTGTTGCCGAGGACAAACTGCCGGTTCCTGAAGATGCCGACGTCGACGAGAGGGACCCGGCCCTTCTTCTTCCGGCGCTTCTGCCAGAGGAAGAAGACTCCCATGAGGAGGAAGCCTGCCCCGATGAGGGTGGAGATGTACTGCCAGTAGGCGTAGTTGCGCAGCAGAAGGATGCCCATCACGATTGCAAAGAGACCCGCGAAGGAGAGGATGGTGCCGACGACGTCGAGGTCGCGCCATTTCAGGGTCGGGCGCGACCCGATGAGAAGGTGGGACATGAGAAGGATGGCGATGACGACGAGGAGCTCGAGCCGGAACGCCCAGCGCCAGCTGTAGAAGGTGGTGAGGTACCCGCCGAGGATCGGCCCGAAAGCGGCACCGGCGGCGGCGATGCCGCCCCACATGCCGAAGGCGATGGCACGATCCTTGTCGCGATAGGTGTGGGTGAGAAAGGTGGTTGTCGCCGGCATCATGAGGATCGCCCCGAGGCCTTCGAGGATGGCCCAGCCGATGAGGAGCACGCCTGCGTTCCAGCTCATCGAGGCGGTGAAGGTGCCGACCCCGTAGATGCCGACGCCCATGAGAAACGCCCTTTTTTGCCCGAGGACGTCCTGGAGTTTCCCGCCGACGAGCATGAACGAGGCCATGACAAGGGCGTAGATGGCGATGATTGCCTGGACGGTCGGCACGTCGGTATCCAGATCGACGACGAGGGCCGAGATGGAGACGTTCATGATGGTCGTGTCGATGACCATGATGAAGACCGCCATGCAGACGATGGCAAGGACGCCCCATTTCCATTCGTTTTTGGGATTTTCCCCTTCTTTCCCCTCTTTATCCCCCTTGGCGCGACCGAACAGGTGTATCATGATGTCTCCGAGTGTTAATCGGAATAATTCGGGTCCGGGTATTTATGGGTTTGGGGGGTCTTTGTAGCCATGGGGGACCTGCGGTCCCCCCGGCAGCCCCCCTGCTTTTTGCGATAGCGCCTTTGTTGGGGGATGTGCCACAGCTTATTCCATTCTCATATTCTCATTCAGAAAGAATTCCGCCAAAGGGACTATCGCAATGACTGCCTCCCCCTTCAGGGGGAGGAGGAGCCCGGCCGGAGGTCGGGCGGGGGAGGGGGTATTCATATGTTTTATCTGAAGATTTCATTTAATTGTGATTTAGGTACACTAAACCTGGATATTCCTCATTAACTCTCATTTCGGTGAGAATTTGTTGCTGTTTCCAAGCCTCTTCTGGAGATAAAGGAAGTTTCAGAGCTTTGTAAATAGTGGTATTGTGCAAAATGAAACTCTCAGCAATTTTTGTATCACTGAAATCTCCTTTTGATGCAATTTTTTGAATATCTTGTAAAATACCCGGTGCAAACAGTTCCTCATTCGGACGATTAGGATTAAAATGCCCATGATTATCTGGTCCATTCAAATCAAGATAGAGCGTTTCAAGCATAAAGTTGAGAGATTGGTCGTATTTCCCCTCATTACTGAGCATCTGACCCATTTTCATTGTTGAATTTCGGTAGTACCCCCAGTATCCTTTTGAAGCATATTTTGCACGTTGTTTGCTATAGACACTCCACAAGACATCGTTAAAGGCTGCCTTATATCCAAATTTCTCTGATAATTTGCCTGCTGTTTTAGTAATGCAATCAGGATCCGTTCGATATTCTAGCTCAAATTCTCTGAAAAGTCGTAATTTCGACCATTCTTTTTCCAATTCACTAACTTCATCTTCGCGGATGAGTGTTTTTTTCCGATCAAGGGGCCTCGAGCGTGAATAGATTGGATTTCCGCAATTCGGGCATTTCTTTTTTCGCTGGGGAAATTTTTCAAGTTCAGCATTACAATAGGGGCAGACTGGTTCGGTATTTCCAATCTCAGTTAGAAATTCAGATTCATCATAATTGAGTGGAGGGAGATCCTCACCATAGTCTCCAAGGTGTGCGATCTTGGAAGAAGTTACAGTAATCTGAATTTCATCCTGCTTGGATTTTTGAAAGATTTTCTTGAAGAGCCCCATGGCAGAGAATCGATCATTCTCAAGCTTAAGATTATCTCGAATCCTTGTAGGTATTGAGATTTGTAAGCCATGGGGGACCTGCGGTCCCCCCGGCAGCCCCCCTGCTTTTTGCGATAGCCCCTTCATCGGGGAGTTATATTTGTCCACTGGTATATTGGTAGGATCGGGAAAGTTTAGGGATAGGACTATCGCAATGACTGCCTCCCCCTTCAGGGGGAGGAGGAGCCCGGCCGAAGGGCGGGCGGGGGAGAGGGTTTCACACGCAGCCGCTACGGCCGCCGAAACTCCCCGGAGAACAAGTGCCCAAACATCATCGAACTCGACGCAGCCGCGGTTCCCTTCACTTCCACCAATCCTGCGTCCCTCATCAACGCCCGGATCTCGGATGGGGGCATGCCATGGTTCCTATCGGTGGGTTCCCGGATGCATATTTTTCCGCTCGGCGCAAGGTGGGTGGCGAGGGTGGTGACGATCGCCTTCCGGTCGGCGGCGGGGACGTCGTGAAGCATGATGTGGATAAGGATCATGTCGAATGCATCGTCCGCCAGCAGGGGGCTCGCAGTGATGTCGCCACAGATGAAGGTGGCCCGCGAATCGCCCGAAAGCCGCCTCTTTGCCTTTTCCATCCAGAATTCAGAGATGTCCAAGCAGGTCAGTCGCCCGTCTCCACCAAGCCGGGTGAGGATATGGCGGGACATCGTTCCTCCGCCGCACCCAAACTCAAGCACCCGCTCGTTGCCAATGAGGCCGGTGGTTGCCAGATAGGTACGGTAGAACCCCCCGCCCAGCCGATAAAGTATCAGATCCTCCACTACCACATCAGGGAGGCCTGGGTTTTCATAACTCATACGGCCTCATCCAGGTCCGTTATGGAATTTGGCATTGCCCCTCGCATTCAATTACTCGTCCGCCCGTCCATACCTGTCGTTCCTGGCATAGGGTGGGAAAGAAAATAATTATAGCCCTGGCGGTGGCCTCACTCCTGTAGTGCGTTCGTATTTTTGGGTTCATGTTGGAACATCCTGAGTTTGTCCCGCTGCCTCCTGCTTCCTCCTCCTCTTCTTCTCAATCCTCCCCCACTTCACCGCAATCACCCCTGACACAATCGTCTGCACGATCGCGTAGACGATGATGATGATGAAGGCCTCGCCGTAGGCGGCGAGGGCCGAGGCGCCGACGAGGAGGGAGACGCCGAGGTTTCGGTTGGCCGAAGAGGTTGCGAGGACCTGCCGGTCCCCGCGGTCCGGGCCTGCGAGGAAGTAGCCCATGAGCATCGAGGCGGCGACGATGAGGAGGACGGCGAGGACCGCGGTGATGCCGACGTTGAGAAACATGTCATAGAACCTCACCTCGCCGGTGATCTGGACGGTGATGAAGATGATGCCGACGAGGACGATGGAGAGGTTCGAGAGGAGAAAAGCTCCCTTCCTTATTTTGTCGGCGACCGTCTCGGCCCAGGTGTTGATCGCAAGCCCCGCCATCATCGGGACCATGATGAAGATGGTCAGCGTCGTCATCACATCGACGAAGTCCACCCGTTCGACGATGGCTCCCGGCAGGATGAGGGTGAGGGTCGCGGGCGTCGTGAAGATGGCAAGGACGCTCAAAAAGAACATCAGGCTGATCGCAAGCGAGATGTTGCCCTTGGCAAACTCCGCGAGCTTTGGGCCGATCGTCGATCCCGGGGCGCAGGCGACGATGAGGATGCCTGCCGCCACCGCCGGCTCCATCGGCAGGAGGCGGACGATGAGGATCGCCGCGACGGGGATAAGGAGGAGGTTGATCAGAAAGGCGATGCCCACCAGGCGGCGCTGGTGGAGCGGTTCCACTATCCGGCGGGTCGTCAGCGCAAGGCCCATCGAGAACATCGTGAGCACCAGAAACAGATAGATGGAGATCTCAAGCGGCAGTGTCAGGCCCACATCCGGAAGCATTTGTACTGGGATTGCCCGGATTTCCTATAATAATGCCGGTCTGCGCACTATTTGCGAATTGCATCGATAATATCGGTTTTTAGATGTTTCATGGGACAATATGTAAAATTTTTAAATAAATATAAATACTATCACATGAAGTTCGGGGCATGGAAAAGCAGTACGGCATGTATCTGGCATACTTCTTCCAGGCGCTCATCGGCCTCAATACCGTCTATGCATTTGTCATCGGGAATATGGCGGGATTCTTCTCCGGGCTCATCATGTTTATCTTCACCCTCGTCCCGTACGTGGTTGCCCGGCGGATGAAGATCCACCTGCCCTGGTTCGTCTTCTTTTTGATCGCCCTTGCGTTATGGTTCCACACGGCAGGCTACATCCGGGGATACTACGAGCTCTACTACCCGTACTACGACAAGGTGGCCCACCTCGTCTCGGGGACGGCGGTCGCCCTGCTCGGCGTTCTGGGCGTCATCTTCCTCGACAAATACTGGAAGATGAACCTTTCCGCCCCCTTCATCGTCGGGTTTACCATCATCTTCGGGATGGCGCCGGGGGGCTTCTGGGAGATCTACGAGTTTCTGGTCGACACCTTCTTCGGCGGATCGCTCGCCGGGATGATGCAGAACGGCCTCACCGATACGATGCTCGACATGATGTTCGTCCTTGCAGGGTCGATCCTCGTCGCCATCATGGGCGTCTTCTACTTCTGGCACCACAGAAAAGAGGAGATCACCGGCTAGGGTAACGGAATAAAAAAATTGTCCATGGAGGATAAGGGAAGGCAGTATTCCTTGTTCCCTCATCTGGTGACGGGCATCCGGCCCCCGGTCCCCTTCCGGGAGTCAGAGCCCCATCAGCTGCTTCTTTTTTGCCTCAAATTCCTCTTCGGTGATAACACCCTGTTCTTTGAGGCCGGCGAGTTTCTCGAGTTCATCCATGTAATCCGGCTCTTCGTCCGGAAGATCGATTCCCGCCGTGTTAATCGCTTCATCCAGTTCGTCGTTCGTCATCTCATCCGGGTTCTTCCCGGTCTGCTGCTGGATCTGGGCCTTCTGCTGGGCACTCAGCATGAGTGCCATTCGCCGTTTCCAGCGGCGGCGGGTCCGTCTCCGGGCCCCGCCCCTCCCCAAAGGTCCGAGTCTCATATCTCTTCCTCCGGGTGCACATTTCCCTGACTGGAGCGGGCCCGGAGTCCGTCGTTAATGCCCCGTATGCCCCTTCCCCAGTCAGACCGAACATTGGCGTACAACTATTAAAGTGTATTTGTCATAAAAGAGGATTCGGGGTTCATTTGAGGGGAGGTTAGGCTAATCTGGTTGTCACGGGGCGATCATCAGGGTGTTACGTGGTGATCGCAAAGGGGGCTGCAGGGAGGGGTGCGGCGGGGTCTTTGTGCGGGATTTTGTGCGGGATTTCATGTGGGGATTTCCTTGGTGGCAGGGTTTTCCTGACAGCCATGGGGGACGTGCCGTCCCCCCGGCAGCCCCCCTTGCTTTTTGTGAGAGCCCCTCTGTCTGTGGGGCTTCTCCATTCCGGGTGGGGTAAATTGGCCGTCCCTGATCCTGCCATCCCTGATCCTGCCATCCCTGGATTCCATCACAACGTTCCCTTCCCTTCCCTCCCCTCATCGCTCCGATATTCCCCTTTAGGGGGCTATCCCAAAGACTGCCTCCCCCTTAAGGGGGAGGAGGAGCCCGGCCCAGGCCGGGCGGGGGAGAGGGTAGACATGGGAGGGGTGAACCCCTGCTTCACCGCGTCAGCAGGCCGGGTGGGGGAGAGGGTAGACATGGGAGAGGTGAACCCCTGCTTCACCGCGTCAGCAGGCCGGGCGGGGGGGAGGGTTCACCGCCGTCCAGTCTCTTGGCGTCATCAAAAGTGACCCTCCCCTCCCCATGAGGGCCAATATCATCATATGGTTTATGGGGGCACTTTGCACGAACGCGATGGTCATCCAAAATCAAATCCCTTTATCCCGGAGATCACACCAAAAAAAGAAAAACCATGGGCCTGATGCGATTCGAACGCATGACCGTCCGGTTATGAGCCGGACGCTCCACCACTAAGCTACAGGCCCGCACGAATGACTGCACGGGAAATGTGCATACTCATTATGGCACGAACCGGTAAAAAAAGTATCATACGGGGCGGATTCGGGTCGGGGGGGAACGAACCGGGATGGCGGGGGTGTAGAAGGCGCTTATGATGGAGATGATGCGGCCGGTGTCCGGTCCTGCCGGCACCGTTATTTCATCCCCCTGGCCGTCGTTTCCCTTTTTCCCGCTGTTTCCCCGAAAATCTATTGCTTCGTCCTCGTGCCGGCGTCCCCTGCACCGACGATATGGTTGATCACGTGCTCGCAGATATCGGTGGAGTAGTCGCCGACGCGGCGCAGGGAGTCGGAGATGTACACCAGATGAATGGCGGAGGCCGCATCGTACGAGAGGGCCCGGCTGCTGATTTCCCGACAGCGCCGTTCCAGTTCGGTGCGGTGGCCGATGGTGTCGTTCGCCCGTTCGATGTCGGAGGAGAAGAATGCCGCAAGCGCCGACTGGAAGACGGCGAGGGCGTCGGCTCCCGCCCTCTCGATCTCCCCGAGGTAGTCCTCATCAATGGGCACATCGGCCAGTTCAATTGCATTGCGTGCGATCTTCGTCGCATGATCGGCGATGCGTTCGATCACCTTTGCGATCTGGACATAGCCGGAGGCGGTTGCGACCGGGATGCCCATCTTCCGGGAGAGGTTCACATCCGAGAAGATCAGGTTCACCTGGCGGGCGATGAGCCAGTGGAGGCGGTCGACATCCCCGTCGCGCTCGATCACATTGCGGGCAAGGTCGATGTCCTTTGACCGGAGGGCGGCGATCGCATCCTCGGCCATCTTGGTGACGATCACCCCCATCCGGCGGATGGTATTGTCGAGCGGCATCTCCGTCGGGTTTAACAGGTCCTTTACGAGGATCTCCGTGTCCGTCTCCTCGACGACCTCCTGCCCGATGGACATCGCGGTATAATGCCGGACCTGTTCGATGATATCGGCCGGGAGGCGTGCCTTCGACTTCACCTTGATCTCCGTATAGCCTGCGATATATGCGCCGATGAGCTCCCTGAGAAGGAGGGTACGGTCGGTCGACATATCGACGGCAAACTCCTTTCTCTTCGGGAGCTGCACCCCGCTGGTGTTCGGGGTGATGAGGAGCGTCCCGTCCGGCTGGATGATCAGGCCCACCGGATCGTTTTTCCCTATCCTGGTCGCATCGACCCACTTCTTCGGCAGGGAGACGATGAAGGACGATCCTCCGCTCCGCTGCACTTTCCGGATCTCCATATCAGCCATTGTCCTGTATATTGTTAGCCTCTCTATATATCATGATCGTGATATTCGCATATTTTCTCTATTCTGAATATTTTAGAATATTCATGAATAGTCTTGGTATAATGTAATGCGGTCATCTCTATATGCGATCTGCTGCCTCTTCTCTATGATGAATTCCGCCATGAAGTGGTTCTCAACATCGACTGCACCCCTTGCACTCGCAGGCATCCTCCTTATCACGGCACTGGTCTGCGGCTGTACCGACTCCGGCACCGGCGGGGACGTGACCCCGGCCGCCGGCCCGGTTGAAACGCTCACCATCACCGGTTCAACGACCGTCCTCCCGCTCGCCCAGCTGACGGCCGAGGCATACATGGACGCCCATGCATACGCCGACATCCAGGTCTCCGGCGGCGGCTCGTCCGTCGGGGTGAAGTCCGTCGGCGTCGGCACCCATGACATCGGCATGGCATCCCGCGGCCTCAAGGCCGAAGAGGCCTCGGCCTCCCCCGGCCTCGTGCAGCACGTCGTTGCAAAGGACGGCATCGCGATCATCGTCCACAGGGACAACCCGGTCACCTCGCTGACGCTCGAGGAGGTCAGGGCCATCTACGCGGGCAACATCCGCAACTGGAATGAAGTCGGCGGCGACGACAGGGAGATCGTCGTCATCGGTCGTGACAGCGCCTCCGGCACCCGCGAATACTTCTCCGAAGAAGTGATGGGGGGGGATGACTTCTACCCCGGCCAGCTCGAGAAGAACTCGAACGGTGCCGTCGCCCAGACCGTCCGGCAGACCCCGAGCGCCATCGGGTACGTCGGCCTCGGCTACCTCGATGAGACCATCGGTGTGGTCGCTCTCGGCCCCGACGGTGCAACCGTCGAACCCTCCGTTGCAAACGTGCTTGCCGGCACCTACCCGGTCGCCCGCGACCTGAACATGTTCACGAACGGCGAACCGGAAGGCCTTGCCGCCAACTACCTCGCCTTCGTGCTGAGTGACGAAGGCCAGCAGATCGCAGCTGACGAGGGCTTCGTCCCGGTCGCCTGAACATCTCACGAAACAGCAGGGTTCCGGAAGGACTGCACTCCCGCCACGGAAGAGGGATACAGGGGCCACCCCTCCCTCCCGATACCTCATCACCATTCATACTCTGATGAATGATGCAGTCCGTGTCCCTATCGCCGATCCCGAACCCTGATGCTTCACTTCTGATGTACTATGAACCTGTTGCGCATACATGCCACGACCGGTGATACCTCACCGGCCGGTGACCTCGCCCTGCTGACCGCAGGGCACGGGGGCGCCCTCAAAGAACGGATCATCCGGGGTATCTGGTTTCTCACCGCGATATTCGGGGTACTTGCCGTCTTCTTCATCCTCGCATTTCTCCTGAAAGACGGCCTCCCGCTCTTCGCGAGCGTCAGTCCCCTTGAGTTTCTCTTCGGGGAGACGTGGAACCCGACCGGGGCCTCCCCCTCCTACGGGACGGTGCCGCTCTGGACGGGCACCATCCTCGTGACCATCGGGGCGATGGTGATTGCGACCCCGCTCGGGATCGGCTGTGCCGTCTTCATCGCCGAACTCGCGAGCCCGCGGATAAGAAAAGTGGTCAAGCCCGTCGTTGAACTGCTGGCCGGCATCCCGTCGGTCGTCTACGGGTTTTTTGGGCTGGTCGTCCTCACCGACGTCATCCGGGTGCAGTTTGATATCCCCACGGGCGAGACCTGGCTCGCGGGCTCCGTCCTCCTTGCGGTGATGGCGCTGCCCACGATCATCAGTGTCGCGGAGGATGCGATATCCGCCGTCCCGCGGGAGTACAGGGAAGGGTCCATGGGCCTCGGCGCCAACCACTGGCAGACGATATCCCGGGTCATCGTCCCCTCGGCGCTTTCCGGCATCACCGCCGCTCTCATCCTCGGCATGGGCCGGGCCG
>JAENZA010000242.1 GCA_016841485.1 Methanobacteriota archaeon | reverse complement strand
TGCAGAGTGCGCTCCCGACGTTGATGGCATCGGTGTAATCCCCCTCCACCGCGATGAGAAAGACCTGCTCCGCCGGACGTGTCGTCCATATCCGGTCAAGCCCGCGGACCGGGACGGCAAGGACGAGCGGATAGCCGCACTGTGCCGAGACCTCGGCAAAGGCCCGGCCGGTGTTCCCCGCCGAAGAGACCTGCATGATGCCCTGTCCCTTCTCCTCCAGACGCAGCATCGTCGGCCAGGCCTCGAGCTCCTTGAACGAGCAGGTCCGGATCAGCGCCCCTTTCTCCGGCCAGTACCCGTTAAAACAGATCCAGAGGTTCGTGAGCCCCGCCTCACGTGCCAGCCCCTCCGAGCGGTAGGTGACAGGACCCGCCTGTGTGGGAAGTGTCCCTTCCACCGGGAGCCAGTCGGCGTAGCGGAAGATCCCTGGAAAGAGGTGCGGCGTGATGCGGCGGGCGGCATACTCCGCCCGGATGAGGCCGGGACATCCTACGGGGCAGGTGTTCGTATAGTGGTCCGGGACCTCCATTCCGCAGGACGGACAGCGGAGGTGATACTTCTGATTCACAACCGGAACACCCCCGAGAGGATCTCCTCTCTCAGATACTCGCATATTCGTTCTGCACGGTTCCGGTCGGACTGACGAAGCGCAACCGGGACGCGGGCACCCTTCACTGGGACCGTCCCCATCTCCATCGCATAGACCCCATTCGGGCAGGCTGCAACACAGGTCCCGCAGGCGACGCACCGGGCGTGCATGATACCGCCGCCCATCATGATCGCCCGGGTCGGGCATGCCTCGGCGGCAGTGCAGGTCCCGCAGAAGAGGCAGTACTCCGGATGGACGGTCACCATGGTCCCGGTCCCCTGCCAGATATCGGCGTATGTCGTCTCAGCAAGGGGACTACGTGTTTCGATGTCACTGACCGGGAGGGGACACCCTTCGTCGAGGAGGGAGAGGCGGGCGATGTCCGCGTCCGAAAGAACCGGCAGGGGGACGGCGACCGAGGTGAGGCATTCAGGGCCGGCGGAGGTGACGAAGCCTCCCATGAACTCGCTGACCATCCCCCGAAGATCGGCGAATGCCGCGATATTCGGCTTCTCCGGGGTCGAACGGGTTCCCTCGCCCATCACGTACCCCGCAGAGCCGTTGAGCATCAGGGGATACCCTGGCCGGATATGGGTCAGATAGGGATCATTTGCAAGCGGGTTTATCTCCCCGCATCCGGAGACCGTCGCCTGCGAGGCGTTGCCCTGCAGGGGCGTCACGGAAAATATCGTATTTATGGGATCAGATTTCCGGTTGACAAACGCAGCATAGTTTTTGAACGCACTGCGGGTGGTGATCATCCGGGCAAAGGGGATCTCATCGATATGGGTCATGTGCTCGTAGGTTCTCCCGC
>JAENZA010000035.1 GCA_016841485.1 Methanobacteriota archaeon | reverse complement strand
GTAGCAGAATTCCATCTCGGGGGGCTCCTCACACTGCATGGCATGACGCTACAGGACATAACCCCCGTTGATGTCAAGACTCCGGCAGGATGGGTGAACGTTGTTGCGGACGGAGATATCGATGCCATTTCAACCGCCCAGCCGTATGCCGATTCGGCCAGGGACCGGTTGGGCGCGAACGCTGTTGTCCTGCTGGCGCAGGGCAGCCAGCCCGTTTTCGCGCTGATCGTTTCCACCGACGACTGGATAAGAGATCATCCCGACATCGCGGCCAGGCTCCTTACGTCGTTGGCACAGGCTGAGGAGTACAGCCACACTCATCCAGTTGAATCCCGGGCTATCGTGCAGAACCGGTTGCACCTCGATGCCGGGTATATGGATACGGTCTGGCAGCAGAACCAGTTCTCACTCTCGCTTGACCAGTCGCTCATCACCGCGATGGAGGGCGAGGCACGGTGGATGATAGCCAATAACCTCACGAATGCAACGACTATCCCGGATTTCCACGATTACATCTCCACGGAGAGCCTTTCAAGCGTGAAACCGGCATCGGTGAACATTATCGGGATACAGTGAGCGACCATGAAGATCAGGACGCAGTTGATCATCAGCACCGTGGTCTTCGGGCTGGTTCTGCTCATCATCGCCGTTTCGGTGGTCGTCACGGACCAGCAGCTCGATCACCTTAACCGGCAGGAGCAGATCGCAAGTACACTTGCCCAGGAAGCAAACGATCTCAGCTACCTCTCAACCGAATACCTCCTCTACCGTGAGGACCTGCAGCGCACGCGATGGGAATCAGTGTACACCTCGTTCTCATCCGATCTCTCAGAGATCGACCCCCAGACTCCAGAACAGCAGGCATTGGTCACCAATATCCAGGGTAACCAGAACCGGCTCAAAGAAATCTTTGATAACGTGGTCCCGGTCTATACGACCTCCCCCGGATCGCCTGATCCGGCAGCGGATCCCGCCCTGGGGGTGTTGTGGAGCCGGATGGCCGTCCAGACGCAGGGTATGGGTGCCGACGCCACGCAACTCGCACGCATCATTCATCAGGAGACGGGGCAGCTGGAACTGGCCAGCAACCTCCTGGTCTTCGCCCTGATGGGCACCTTCGCCGCGTACCTCTTCACCAGTTACTTCCTCTTCTACCGGCGCACTCTGGTGGCGATCGAGAGTCTCCAGACGGGGGCACGGATCATCGGGTCCGGCAACCTCGATTACGCCATCGTCGAGACCGCTGATGACGAGATCGGTGAACTGTCACGCTCGTTCAACCGGATGACCGCAGACCTCAAAGGGATCACTGCTTCGAAAGCGGATCTGGAACGAGAAGTCGCCGAGCGCAAGCGGGCCGAGGAGACTCTTGTGCGCCGCACCGACGATCTCATCAGGCTGAACCGGGACCTGGAGTCCGCACACCGGGAGGCGAACCTGTACCTGGATATCCTGACCCACGATATCGGGAACACCGAGAACGTTTCGAATCTCTATACCGAGTTGCTTATCGATACCATGGACGGAGAGGCTGCCGGGTACGTAGAGAAACTTCGGCGGAGCATCACTAAAAGCATCGAGATCCTGGGCACCGTCTCGAAGATCCGGCGGATCCACCATGGGCTACCTGAGATAAGAGCGGTCGAACTCGATGCAGTCATCCGGGAGGAGGCCGGCCACTATCCCGACAGCAGCATCCGTTACGAGGGTGCTCCGTACCTGGTGCGGGCTGACGACCTCCTTCCGGAAATCTTTGCAAACCTGATCGGCAACGCGGTCAAGCACGGCGGTCCGGACGCCGCAATCACCGTCCGGACTGAAGAGGAGAACGGGTTCGTGCGGGTAACGGTCGAGGATACCGGCCCCGGCGTGCCGGATGAGGAAAAGGAGGCGATCTTCCACCGGTACGAGCAGAAGAAGCGGGGCGTCGGCGAAGGCCTCGGCCTCTACCTGGTGCAGATCCTGGTCGAACGCTACGGCGGTAGAATCTGGGTCGAGGACCGGGTGCCCGGGCACCCGGAGGAAGGGGCTGCGTTCCGGTTCACGCTCGAAAAGGCGTGAGGTGCGGAGAGACCCGGGAACTCCGGCTCTCTGTTGCCGGGAGAAAGCGAGGGCGACGTTCCGAAGCGAGCAGAGGGACTCGCCCGGGCCGGCCAGGACGTTCACGTCAGGCAGTTTTGCCGACGAAGCGCCTCAACTGCGCAGCATCGGGGAGTTGAACCAGAGCCCGTAGAGCCGGTGCGAATCGTCGTCCTTCCGGAAGACGAACCGGAGATCCACCCCGTCCTCCTGCTCGAAGTCCGCCCTGTAGGTTACGGTGATATACTCACCCCTCTCCATAACGACGGGGTTATCTCTGGAGACATAGACCCCGAGCCTGGATGTGACGAATTCGCGGTAGTACATCGTATAGTTGCTTTCGTCGAAGCCCTGCAGGACGTTGTCGGCGATCGGGTCCGCATATTCAAGCACCCGCACCCTCTCCTCATCGGATACCACCGTTTCCTGGCTCATGCAGCCGCATGCGCAGACCCCGGCGAGGACCACCAGAGCGGCGAGAACCTGTATCGGAGAAAGATTCATCATGCTAAGTCGAATCGCGGAATGATTAACCTGTGGGTCGTCTTCGGAAGATCGGGGGCGACTCATCCGGAGGTGGCCTGAAAGGGCACGTACCGGTGTGGGACGCTTCCATTGCCCGCCAAAACCCCGGACCAGGAGAGCCGATACTGCGTCTACCGCCCGCCGCAGAGCGCCTGCCCCGGCAGGCTCACTGCTCCTCGCGAAGTCCCGCAGGCGGTTCTAATGGCGGGGTGCAGTCATCAAAACAGAGGAAGGGGGCGAGGTCGGCGTCACACAGATGCCGAAACCCCTTAAACGTCCGGTTTTTGGCTATACATCCCTGCGCAGACGATGTAGGTGATGCCGTCGCTCCCGGTGGCGCACCGGTAATACGTCGCCTTGTGGTAGAGGGAAGCGTGCTCAGGGTGCGTCCAGACGTACTCCACCCAGCCGGTGCCGTTCGCGAGTGCTCCGCTCACGATCGCATCCCGGAATGCGTAGCCGGCGGCATCGGCCTTCCCCGAGAGGTTCGTCCCGACAAGCAACGGGTTGCCGCCGTCGGCAACGATGGTGGTATTCACATCATAGACAAACGGATAGAGCCCCGTATCGTTACTCTCGACGAACGGGGGTTCGCCGGCGTTGATCGCCGCAGTCGTCCCGGGTGCATCGGCAGCAATCCCTTCGGCGCAGCGGTCGACAACCGCAATCACGGCATCCTTCGTCACGTTTCCGGAGAGGTAGCCTGCCCCTGCATGTCGATAGAGGATCTCCTGGTAGAGCGGAGTCCCGTTTTTGCCCGGCTCGTTTTTGATCTCCTCGATCCCCTGCTGGAAGGTCGCTACGAGCGCCTCGGGTGTGTCAGGGCTGAACGCGAAGTAGTACTCGTTTGTGCCGAGGGTGTAGACCGGAATGTAGGCATCGGGATGCGCCGCATACTGTCGGAGAAGGTACCGTCCGGAAAGGTCACCGGTGGACCAGGCATCGATCGTCCCTGCTTCGAGCATCTGCACGAGTACTTCGGCATTCTCACCGGTCACGATCGACTCTTCCGGAACTCCGATCGCCCGTAAGCGCGGGATCGATGAGGTATTGGCGATCACCCCGATATGAAGCGCCGCCAGGTCGTCGGGCGATGTGAGGGCGTAGTGCTTTTCTGCCGGAGCGAAGAGCACGAGCGATCCCTCGGCATACGGTCCGGCCCAGTGAAAGAGTCCGTCGCGGCTCGGCACGCGTGCGGTGGAAAAAAGCACTGTCCGCGGGCCTGTGAGTGCCGCCCGGTATCCCTGCTCCCAGGGCAGAAACTCACAGACGCCGACCGAGATGCCGGCATCGTACCGATGGAATAGTTCCTCAAGGATATCGACGGCAATTCCCTGCGCCGAACCGTCCTCATGGTAATTTAAGGGCGGAAACTCCTCGGTGATGTAACGGAGCGACGAGAGTTGCGCCGCAGGGAGATAGTCAGCGAGGATCCGGTCGTACCGGGTCACACCGGCCGCGTCCTCTTCCGTCTTGACGATATCGATCGCCTCCTGGAACGCTTCGACCGTCGACGGCGGCGTGTCGGTGCTGAAGGCGTAGTAGAGGTCGTACTCCGTGAGCGTGTAGACCGGGACAAACGCATCGGAATTGCCGCATACAACGCTGGTGACGTGCTCCCCTGCCCGGCGGCCGTAACACCAGAGGTCAATCTCCCCTGCCTGGAGCATCCCGGCAAGAGTGGCGGGATCGGCAGTGATCAGCGTGCCGGAGTCGATCCCGAGAGCGGCGAGCTCGCCCACGGCAGCGTCATCGGTGACGACACCGATGCGGTAGCGGCTCAGGTCCGCAGGCGACCGTACCGTCACTCCGGAAGTGTGGCAGGCGAAGAGCACCTTTGCTTCCGAGGCGATAGGGCCCGCCCAGAGGAACTCGTCCTCCCGCTCCGCAAGGCGCACTGTCGAGAAGAGGATGGTGTTTTGCCCCGACACGGCCTGCCGGTAGCCTTCGCTCCAGGGAACAAACCGGATCGTATCCGCGTCTATCGAATCCCCTGTGATCTCTGCGGCAGCGAGCAGCAGATCGACCGTGATGCCACGGGCCGTTCCATTCTCATCGTAGTTGAATGGCGGGTAGTCCTCTGTCAGGTAGACTGTCGCCGGCGGCGATTGGGCCCCTGCGTCCGTACATCCGGCAGAGAGCGCTCCGGCTGCGACGAGCAGAAGAAGTACGGGGAGGACAGCCGCTCGTATCCGACCGTCGCCTGTGGGTTTCGCGTTCATGGCAATCTATGTGACGTTTTATACCGAGCATCAAAAGAGGTTGCGCTTTTTTCCGGAGCGGCAGCCGGTGGCGACTATTCTTTCCCGGGCTCTGTAGTAAACCTCCCTTCAGCGGTCATGCCATCCACCTCCATCGCCAACCGGATACTATCCAGGAGTCGTGCGAAGCAGTTCTCCAGAGCCCTTTTCTATACCGGCGAAGCGCCTCAACTGCGCAGCATCGGGGAGTTGAACCAGAGCCCGTAGAGCCGGTGCGAATCGTCGTCCTTCCGGAAGACGAACCGGAGATCCACCCCGTCCTCCCGCTCGAACTCTCCCTTGTAGGCTACGGCGATGTACTCACCGGTCTGTGTGACGACGGGATTGGCTCTCGCGACGTAGAGTCCGATCCTGGACGTGACGAATTCACGGTTCTGCTCGAACACGGCCTCGTCCAGGGCCTGTTTCATCTCCTCGCCGAAATCGCGGGAGTAGATCGTGTAGTTGCCTTCGTTGAAGCCCAAAAGAAGGTTGTCGGCGATCGGGTCCGCGTATTCAAGCACCTGCGCCTTCACTTCGTCGGATACCACTGATTCCTGGTTCATGCAGCCGCATGCACAGACCCCGGCGAGGATGAGCAGGGCGGCGAGAAGCGGGATTTGGGGGAGATTCATAGGAGATAGTCGGATTTTGGGGTAATTAAGGTAGGGGTTGGATAGGGGGACAGAACAACCCGGCGGACACGGCACCTGGGCCCCGGCAGTACCCGCGGCGTAAGAACATGAACGCCCACGGGATGTTCGCCGGCGTTGGTCGAGGAGGGGACGAGGAAGGGAGATGAGTCGACGGGTGGCGCTCAGCCTCTATCCATTCCCTTCCTGCAGCAGGGTGGAGATGTCTTTCTCGGTCTTGCAAAGGCGCACCATCGATTGTGCAATCCAGTAAGGGTCAATCTCTTCCTCGAAGAAGAACTGAAGCCTCGTCCATCCAAAAGAGTCAGTAACCAGCTCGACCCGTTGCGTATTCGGGATGACTGTGGGGAGATGATCACGGAGTTTGGGCAGGAAGTCCGCAACCTTTGGGTACTCTTTGTGTTTGACCTGCACCTCAATGCTGATCGAATCCTTCCAGTCGCCAAACTCGTAGTGCACCGCTGTTGGCCACCCTTCGCGATACACACGGACGTTCTCCTTCCCGGTCGCGTGAATTGAGAATAGGGATGACTTCATCTTTGAGAATTTCTCGACTATCAATCGGAGCCGAAATCTCTGTCTCTTTATCTCCGGATCCGCCACTCCCGATACCAGGAAGCGAGAATGATAGAAATACTCATGCCTGCCAAGCCGGTAGCGCTCGACCACCAGCAACCGGAGGTCGAGATCGCTGTGTTCGTTGAGGTAGCTGAACTCCCTGATAAGGTCATCCGGGGCAGCGTCGAGGACGATAATACCCCGGATCTGCCCTGCTCTCAAGTACGAGGCAACGTTGCTCCTCACCAGGGCGAGCCGATCTTCGGGATTCTCTTCTCCCTCAATCCCAGCCATAGATTGAAGTTTTTCTTCGAGAAGGCCTGCAGACCTTGCGTTCACCTCGTCGGGCGTAAGTCTGCCCATTGCAGAGAGGTAGTCGCATAGTTGACCGAGTACTTCACGCCGCGACTTCTCGTTCCGGGCCAGTTTCACCTCGACGATAACCGGCAGCCCGTTATTATCGATGAGAAAGATATCGGCGAATCCGCCTTCGAACGGAAACTCCCGGCTGATCGTGACGAGCGCGGAATCGCCCCGGTCGACGAGGAGCACCGGATGCCCGGCAAGTATCTCCTGCAGCTCGTACTCGTTCCTGAAGGGTTCCGGTTGCTGAGCCAGTTCGCTTCCTTCGCCTATTCGTAGTGCGGGCATCGAATCTCTCCATAGCGAATATCGACGGAGAGGTTGATAGATGTTTATCAATAAGACCGTAAACGATCCTTCCGGGGATTCGAAATCCGGTGGTGACCGGCCTAAGACCGGTAGGAAATTTTGCTGCTCGGGCGGGAATGGCGACGGGTTACGGGACGCGAGTAGAGGCTCGTCGCAGAGCGTTGCGAGTCCTGAGATACCTATTGCCGATTTATTGCCGATTTTCGAGATCATCTACACTCCCGTGTTTTATGCATTGATCCGCAGAAATTTACCAGTAATTGTTTGGCAGGGTTAACTGCGCGAGATTCATGGCAGAATCATAATCAGAGGCTGAAAAATGAATTATTTGTCAAAAGTTTTTTCTATCTCCAGGAAAAAGAGTAAAAAATGAAAAAACTCATTTTATCTATAGAACAGGTCCGAAAAGGCCTCATCCTCCTCGTTTTGTTTATCGTCATTAGGGCGATGCTGGCCTATATCACTGGGACAAACTTGCTTGCCACAAGCGATGCAAACTCTGCGTTATTCTTACTCAGTGCTTTCCTGATCCTCTCCGTTGGCGTGGTCTATCTTGGATTTTCCCGCTGGGTGGGTGTAAACCTGAATGACTGGTGGGGATTTGATCGCTCGCGGTTACCTGGTGATATCGGATGGGGATTGCTGGGTTTCATTCTTCTGTTTGTTGCGTCTGCTGCAGTGATGATCCCCGTTGCAATTCTCGGTCTGGTGCCCACGGACGTAACGAGCGTTCCTGGAATACAGACCTCCACAAGCTCGTTTGCGCTGATGCTCTTCTTTGGTTTTGCCATTGCCGGGTTCCAGGAGGAGACCATTTTCCGGGGATTTCTGCAAGGAGTTCTATCGGAACGGCTCAGCGCATGGCCGGGAAATTTCCTTCAGGCAGCAATATTCTCGATAGCCCACATCGGCTACTATCCGCTCGATGCATGGCCGCTTTTCGTCCTAGCATTTATATCCGGAATTATATTCGGCTGGCTTAGGATGAAGAGGCAAAGTCTTGTGTCCCCCTGGATTGCTCATGGATTGTTCGGGTAAGATAATGTCTCAACCACTAAACAATGTGGTTTCTCGCAGCCCCGGGCATGCCCGGCGGTAGCCGGCGATGCGAGCGGCGGGCAGGAGCAGCCGTCACGAAGCGAGGGCGTAGGAGGTATCGGATACCGAGAGAAACCAGGGCGATGTTCCGACGACCGGCGGGAGTCTTCGACAGCGAGTGCAACGAGTGAGATTGCTCGCCCGGTCGTTCACCGGTTCAGACCCGCCTTCTCGCATTTTACTTCCGGGTTACAGGTATCTCACAAAACAGGTTTGCAATTTTCATGAACATCGCCGGGGTCGTCCCTGCGCCGACCGCGATATCACGAAAAACGGACCCCGCTTAACCGGTAAGCACGTTTCGTTTATTCCTGTTGTTGCTCCTGCCTCCGGGATTTTATCGCCACTCAGTATTTTGATGGACCGAGTTCGGTTCTCATGTACCGGAACTAATCGGATCTCCCTGCATCCGGCGATCGATATAAACACTTATGTTTTCACGAACGGATGATCGATCAATGCCTGACCACTCCCCGGAACAGAACAGGTATCACTCCGAAAAAGAGGAGGAATCACTTTATTTCTTCGAGTTGGTCGTTGATAGGTTTTATGAACCATCATTTATAAAATATGAATTCGATCCCGCAGGAGTACCCACACAATGAGTCCGGACCGCCCCTTCCCACTCGAATTGCTTTCGGCATCGGTTATCCTCGATACCCTCGCTGAAGGCGCGCTCCTTATCGGCCCGGACAACACGGTAACCTGGATCAACACCGCACTGGCGCGCCTTCTCGACATCGACCGGGATGCTCTTCACGGCAGCGACGTTGACGGATTTGTAATCCGCTACCTGGCATCGCTCATCACGGACGAAAGGTGCACGGAGCGGATCATGCAATCGCTCCATGACAGGATCGATCTCACATCTCTGGCATGCAACATCCATCCCTCCACCGGCACCGAACACCGGGCTCTCGTCTCAATCAATACCATGCAGGACGAGCCGTTCCAGGACGTGCGGCTTGTCCGGCTCCATGCCGAACCGCTGGAATCCGAGCCGCACCTGGATGCCGAGCGGCAGAAGGTTCTCGGACAGGTGGAGAAGCATGCTGAAGAACTCACCACGGCAAACGAGGAACTCAAGACGACGAATGAGGAACTGAAGGTGGCGAACGAGGCACTGCATGCCCGGACTGAAGAACTTCACACGATTCTTGCGAGTCTGAGCGAGGGCGTCTGGGCGATCGATAGCGAAGCAAGCACCACCTTCGTCAACGAGCGGATGGCGGAGATGCTCGGCTACACCGTCAAAGAGATGGTGGGAAAATCCCTCATACAGTTCCTTCCTGAAGAGCACAGGGGCCGATTGGACAGGGAGGGGGAGCGCCTAAGGGCAGGGATGAGTGAGCAGCTGGAGTATACCTTCATCCGCAAGGACGGGAGCCATATCGATACCCTGCTGGTCAACTCTCCCCTTTACGATAGTAAGGGGAATTTTACCGGCGCTATTGCAGGGGTGCTGGATATCACCGAGCGAAAGCAGGCTGAGGAGGCGCTGCGCCAGGAGAAGGAAAGAGTGGGTTCCATTCTGTCCGCGCTTGATACGGGACAATCCCTTATCGACCCGGATATGACAATCGTCTGGGCAAACCAGAAGACTCGCGACTTTTTTCCCGAACTGGAGCCCATCGGCCAGAAGTGCTATCGTTTGCATGAAGGCGTGAGCGAACCGTGCGAGGTCTGTGCGGCACGGAAGGTCTTTGCAACGGGCGAGGTCACGAGAGTGGAGAAGTACGTTCCGATGCGTGGGCGCTGGTACGACATTATTGCCCAGCCGATTAAAGATGCATCCGGACAGGTAATTCAGGCTCTCGAGAGCTTCACGGACATCACCGAGCGCAAGCAGGCCGAGGAGGCGCTCATGCGCCACACAGAAGAGCTCGCCCGGCTTCACAGCGAACTGAAGACCGCGAACAGAGAGGCGAACCTCTACCTTGACATCCTGACCCACGACATCGGGAACACCGAGAACGTTTCGAACCTCTACGCCGACCTGATTATTGACAGCCTGCCGGTGAATGGGGAGGCACCCGGCTATGCGGAGAAACTCCAGCGGAGCGTCAGGAAGAGTATCGAGATCCTGGGTACCGTCGCTAAGATCCGCCGAATTCACTCCGGAATACCGGAACTGCAGCCGACTGATCTCGATGCGGTTATCCGTGAAGAGGTCGGTCACTACTCCGAGGGGATCGTTCGGTACAGGGGTTCGGCCTATCCGGTCCGGGTCGACGACCTCCTCCCCGAAGTCTTTTCGAACCTGATTGGCAACGCCGTGAAACACGGTGGTTCCGATGTCGAGATCACCATCCGGGTCGAGGAGCAGGACGGCGAGGTGCTGATCACGGTTGAGGATACCGGCCCGGGCATCCCGGACGATGAGAAGGATAATATCTTCCACCTGTACGAACAGCAGAAGCGAGGCGTCGGTGAAGGTCTCGGACTCTATCTGGTGCAGATCCTGGTCGAGCGCTACGGCGGGAGGGTCTGGGTCGAGGACCGGGTGCCGGGCCGTCCGGAGGAAGGGGCGGCGTTCAAGTTTACGCTGAGAAAGGCGTGAAATATTGAAACATGTTCCTATTCTTCTTGTCGAGCGGTGAGAATATGAAAAACACAGAACTGGAAAACCGGCCATCTGCCCCTGCGTGTGCAGAGGAGAGATTCGAGGGGGAAGATTTCAGGAAATTCGTGCAGTCGGAAATGAAAACCTGGAATGTTCCAGGGGCCGCGGTCGCCGTCGTCAAGGACGAGACTGTCATTTTTTCCGGAGGATTTGGTTACCGGGATGTGGAAAAGGACCTCGAAGTTACACCGGAGACGATCTTTCCCATCGCTTCCTGTACCAAGACATTCAACTCCCTTGCCGTGGGCCTGCTTGTGGACGAGAACAGATTGGAATGGGACAGGCCTGCCAGGGAATATTACCCTGACCTGAGATTCTATGATGATTTTACCACCGGGCACATCACGCTCCTATGGGAGCGACTCCTGTAGCCATTCCCGATCCAAACCCGCTTTTTAACTTCATCGCCCCGTTGGGACACTCACTGATCCCGGCGACATCCGGCACGAAACGATCTACCCGGACGAGAATCGTGCGGGCGATCACGGCGTCGAACCTGCCTGGCCGGTCAGGGTTGACCCCCGGCAACTCGAATGCCGCCACAAAACCGCCTCGCAGTCGACATATATACCAGTCCGATCAATGAGAGGATCGAGGATCCCCCTATGACAGCACCCCAACCCGGCACGGCGGAACCGGGGCAGGCCGCACGGAGGAGGACGGAGAATGACGATATCTGATAGGCTCGCCGATAAGGAATACCTCAGGTTCGTGCTCGTCGCCGCCCTGCTCACTGTTGCGTCCGCCGGAGGGATGATGATCTTTCTTGCGGTGCAGTACGCGGGAGAGGGGCTCCTCTGGCCGGACGTTTCCCTCATTCCCTTCTTCACCCTGATCCTTACGACCGCCGGCGGCATAGTGGTGGGATTGTGCCTGCACGTCTTCGGAGACCACGTGCTGCTGCTCCAGCAGAGCCTCACAGAGTTCCGGAAGACCGGCCGGTTCGAGCCACAGTACCTTCCCGCCGGGCTGCTCACCATCTACCTCTCCCTGGTCTTCGGGGCAAGCCTCGGGCCAGAGGTGGCCGCCATCGATATGGGCGGGAGCATGGGAACCCTGGCAGGCGACCGGCTGCGGAACCGGATACGGACGCTGGCGACCATCGGTATCTTCGGAAGCCTGGCCGGGTTCGGGCTCTACCTCTTTATCAACCGGACAACCGGCGGCGCCCTGTACCCGCTTCCCCCGCTCGGGGAGTTCCTCCCGCTCTACCTGCTCTACGCCGTGATCCTCGGCCTCGCTGGTGCGGCGGCGGGAGTCCTGTTCATTATGTCGTTTCACTTCTTCAGCCGGCTGCTCTCGCCCCTCGCCGGGCGGCACCTGGTCCTGGGGGTGGCCGGGGGCGTGGGGCTCGGGATCGCCGGGACAATCTTCCCGCTCGTGCTCTTTTCAGGCCAGAATGAGTTTAAAACCGTTCTCGATGCGGGTGCGACCACCGGTGCGATCGTGCTGCTGCTGCTTGTCGCGGTGAAGATCCTCGCCAGCACGTGGTGCATGGCAACGCTCTTCAAGGGCGGACCCATCTTTCCCCTGATCTTTGCGGGCGGCACGCTCGGCCTTGCCGTCAGCGCCCTCTTCCCCTTCATTCCACTTACCGTCGCCGTCCCCGCCGTCATGGCAGGGATGATCATCTGCGTGCTGAAGATGCCGGCCGCGGTGATCCCCATCGTGGCGCTCGTCTTCCTGCAATGGGAGATCCTGATCATCGTCGTCATCGCCGCCCTGGCCGGATATTTCGCCACCCGCAGCGTCACGATGTTTCCGCAGGGCGACGGAGGGGATGGGGGAGGAGCGGAATGAGGGGCTTCGGCAAACGGTATCCGGTCAAGAATGCAGAGGTATCGCTATCGTAAGTACATCCTTCTCGAAGAGGATGAGATCATTGAGTGTCTTCGTATCGGCAGGGTATTGTACTCGCATCCGGAAGAACAGGCGTTTCTGGACCCTCTTCTACCACTCCCCGAATATTTCGAGGTGAAAGACCGAGCCTACGAGACCCTGGCAATACAGAGAACTATTTGTTATCGGTAGACTTCAGAGGGTGAATCACTGGAGATGCAGGTTTCATCATCCGGTGAACGTCTCTCTTTCGACCACCATAAGAGAGTGACAATCAGGCCGCACGACCTCATAAGGGCCCGTTCGCCCATGTGCTAACCAAAATTGCTTAACCAATAGCGATGGTTCAAAGGAGCGACCTTTTTTGCTAATACATATATCCCGAATCCAGAATGCGGGGTTATAGTTAGTAGCGAAAAATGCCACTTTTGGATCTTGGTCTTTTAGAATTTCACAGTTACGAGTCAGACCATTCGAACACCTGTTCAAGCATATAATATTGGCATTCGTTCGCGTGGAATTAAATCCCTCACCCCGTTCCAAAGAGAACGGAAGCCCTAAAGGGCTTGTTTTGAGCGGGTTGAGGTGAATAATCTGATCAAGATCCCGGTACTAGTATCAAAAGTATCTCATGTATTGCTTTAAAATGAACCATGTGGTTCAAAATCTGACCAGTGAAACAAGCCATACCATGCTCTTGAGTTGTCTGACTTTTACCGTCGGGATTGTCCCGGTTGCGATTGAAGGTCCGCACAAACTTCGTAACCATTATCTCTCCAGTTATGTGATCC
>JAENZA010000241.1 GCA_016841485.1 Methanobacteriota archaeon | reverse complement strand
CCTGCAGGGCGTCGTGGACCTTCTCGATTTTTCCTACCTGGTTGAAGGGCATAGTAAAGTCACCATTTACTGTTTTAGTAACTACAACAGTAAATAGTAAGTTAAGATATAAATAGTTTGTTAACTATCTTAGTTACTATGTCGAAGGAAGGAAAGGGTAAGATCGTGAAGCTCAGCTCCGCACGAACCCGATTCGTATCAATCCCGGCGGATGTGGCCGGCGATGACCGCTTCCCGTTCGAGACCGGGGAGGAGGTCACAGTGAGGATAGAGGAAGACAAGCGCCGCGTCGTCGTCGAGAAGGTCGAATAACCTCTTCTGACCTCCTCACATCATCGATTTCCCGGCCTCGATTGTGCCGAAGGGGCTTTTGACCCCCAGCGCGAGATCGTCTTGATTTATGTGCAGCGTGAGGGGCTGAGCACAGCCTACACCCTCACGACCCTCGTCATTCAAACAGTGCCCAGACGAAAAATGCTACCCCAAGGAGCATGACAACGACCTGAAGCCAAAGGGTTTCATAACCCAGTTCGTTTCCTACTGCAGGGATGATCGTGAGCGCGGATAACACCGCGATGATGAGCGCTCCAAACCCCTGCGCCAAGCGATTGTTTTCTTTTTCCATACAGCTTGGTTACGAGGCACGATAGTTATAGACTCCGGCACCCTGGGGGCGATATAGTCGGTAGACCCTCGTGAGGCTGCCCGCGACGAGGGCCAGGTCCTCGCAGACATCCCGGCAAATTTGCCGGGAGGTTGAGGGTGAGTAAAAGAGGGTGCGGCCGTCAGGGCAGCACGACGATCGCCAGGTCGAAAGACCCCCTGCAGGACTCGCACCGGAGCGGCTCGGAGAAGACGGGGGAGGCCATCCACCGCTTATCGGTGCCCGGGTAGGAGAGAGACCGGACCGCACCCTTATAGGCAGCGTGCCGATGCTCCGCCATCTGTGCGGCTTCCCGGGCGAGCCGGTCGATGGTCCCCTGCGGCTGGCCACAGTGGGGGCAGACGAGATCCGCCGGGTCGGTGACCCGCTCCCCGTCGACCAGGACCACGATCGAGCGGTCGATCTCACCGTTGAAGATCTGCCGGAGGCGGTCCTGCACCTGCATCTCTCGTTCAGCACGTATGCGCCGCCTCCCCTCTTCTGCAGCACGGGCGGCCGCATCTCGCCGGGCGGTCTGCTCCTGCTGCAGCTGCTCGAAGTCGATCCCGAGCGTCTCCTCGAGCGCCCGGGCGACGTCGCCGGTGATGAGGACCGCTCCCCCCGGAGTTGCTCGCATCAGACCGCCTCGCCGTAATTCGCAGTCACCATTCGGCGCATAGTCTTTCCGCGGTTCTTGCCGGTCTGCACCGACGGGGGGTTCATGATGCTCCGGACCTGCCCGGTGAAGGTGACCATCTGCTTGAGGTCCTCCATGACCGGGGCGAGAGTGT
>JAENZA010000240.1 GCA_016841485.1 Methanobacteriota archaeon | reverse complement strand
CCTGCGGCTCCGGTTCGATGATCTGGTGAAGCAGTACCTTGGCAACCGGTTCCTCCCCGGGATCATGATCCACTCGCTCGGAGATGGCGGGAAGGCGTTCTGGGCGGTCGAGGTCAGGGCTTCTAACGAGCCGGTATTCGTGAAGAACAACGGCGACGACGAGTTCTGGATCAGTGGGACGTCGTCGTCGCGGAAGCTCTCGCTGAGCCAGGCCGTAGAATATATAAAGGCTCACTTCGGTACCCCTTCTCAAGGAGTGAATCTGGATTCCGAAGGGAACTAGGAAGCGAAAAATATGGAGAGGTTTTTCAAAAGGTCTGATGGGGTAAAACTTGAAATCCTCTATCCGCCGTTCTGTGAGGTTTGCGGCAATCCGATACCGGATAGTTTTGCGGAGACTCATCCTTACTGTGGAGTATGCAAAGATAGTCCGGATAAGTACGACCCGCCCTTCCGTGTCCGGGCATTCGGGAAGTATCTCTTTGAAGACGAGTACCCTGATGACAGACTGAGCGATGAAATCCGCAGGATGAAGCTCGATAGAACCATTGTCCCGCTTCTTCAAGAGTGCTTGTATTATGCTATGGATTACCAATATCCCGAGTTGCAGGAACTTGATGTTGTGGTTCCGGTGATGCGTGGATTACGTGGCAGGGGTTACAGTCCGGTAGCACTCCTTGCCCAGGGTATTGCCTCCCAGTATAATCTCCCGTACCGGGACGTGCTCTATGCAAAGGAGCCTTATCGGCCAATGCACGAAATACATGATCTGGCAGAGAAAGAGAGGGAAATTGCGGGAAAGATAGGATGTAATCACCAATTTGAATGGGATTCTATCCTCCTCATCGACGATACATGCATTAATATGGTAACGAAACGTGAATGTACCCGGGTGCTGAAAGAACATGGAGCCGGAGAAGTCTGGGCACTTGTTCTGGGGCGGATGGTTGACAGGAGACATCTCGGTGTCTTGAGGAGGTACAATGGATAATTTCTCCATACCAGAAACAGCACTGCTCGCCTGGCTCAATGATTGCCAATCCTTGAAAAAAAAGGATAACATTGATTACTTCCGCGATCCGGCATTCGTTCGCAATATGTTCTCTGATATCTTTGAAAACGACTCAAACGCGCACATGGACTATCCGGAAACCATCGGGTCCGTTATTGAAAAAGCCGAAGCTGCCCGGGAGAGACATCTCCTCGATCACTATATTGATATCGTTAAGCGCTATCGACAGAAGCACATCCATATCGTGCGAGTGACTGATAGCGAGTACCCTCTGAAGCTCGTGAAAATTCCGGATCCGCCGTTTGTACTTTATCTAAAAGGCAGGGTAGAAAGCCTATCAAGGCCTGCAGTTGCAATTGTCGGTACGCGGGATATCAGCCCCGAAGGTGCTGAGAAGGTTCAGGAGATTGTTGCATCTTTTGTACA
>JAENZA010000239.1 GCA_016841485.1 Methanobacteriota archaeon | reverse complement strand
GCCTGTGCGGTGAAAGTTGAAAAGATTCAGGAGGCCTGAAAATGGTAGCAAAAGGTGATATGGTATATGCATGGTCCACTGACGCCGAGATCCTCAAGAAGGGTGAGCTCGGCGGTGCGGTCACCACACTCCAGAAGTTCGCCCTCGAATCCAGCATGGTCGACGCGGTGCTGGCAGTGAAGAAGGGATACGACATCTACGATGCAACCCCTGTCCTCATCAAGGACCCGGCTGAGCTCGCAGACACCGCCGGATCGCTCCACTGCGGTACACTGCTCGTCGCCAGTCCCATTAAGAAATATCTTGATGGCGGCAAGGACATGAAGATCGGTGTCACCGTCAAGGGCTGTGACATGATGGCACTGCTCGAACTCGCAAGACGCGGCTCGGTCAACCTCGACAACTTCATAACGATCGGCCTGAACTGTGGTGGATCGGTTAGTCCTGTCGTCGCCCGTAAGATGATCGCCGAGAAATTCGGCGTCGATCCCGACGACGTCCACAAGGAGGAGATCGACAAAGGCCAGTTCATCATCGAGTATGGCGATGAGCACAAGGGCATCTCCATTGACGAACTCGAAGAGGAAGGCTACGGCCGGCGGTCCAACTGCCGCCGCTGCAAGTATAAAATCCCACGCCAGGCTGACCTAGCCTGCGGCAACTGGGGCGTCATCGGCCCGAAAGCGGGAAAAGCGACCTTTATTGAAGTCTGCAGCGACAAGGGAGCCGACCTGCTGAACAAGGCTGTTGCGGCAGGTGTTCTCCAGACCGAGGCACCCATCGAGAAAGGCATTATGATCCGCGGCAAGGTCGAGAATGCCATGCTCAAACTCGGTGAAAAATGGCGTAAAAATGACTTCAAAGCGCTCAGCAAAGATCTCTGGGGAACCATCCAGAAAGAGACCTCCCGTTGCATCAAATGCTATTCCTGTATCGAGAACTGTCCGGTCTGTTTCACACTCGCGGATGAACTCAAAGGCGATTCCAGGATGATCACATCCGGAGAGGTACCACCAAACCCGATGTTCCATATGCGACGGTTTGCACACATAAGCGACACCTGTATCAACTGCGGCCAGTGCGAAGAGCTCTGTCCAATGGATATCCCACTCGCTCTCTTCTCGCACGCCATAAGGACAGAAAGCGATACGGCATATGAACCGAAGCTCGGTGAAGCTTCTTACAACAACAAATAACTTTTTTTTATTGTTAACCGGTTCTATAATCTCATAATTCACTCCGGCGCACGCTAACTCGTCAAAAATCTCTTATTCCACCAATAATAATCACAAATACGCAGTTAAACACTATTCTTAAATAATTCAACATCAAACTTTGTTTGTTCGAGGTATTGATTATGGATATGAAGTACGTTCAGACAACCTGCCCATATTGTGGGACAGGATGTTCATTCAACCTCGTGGTCAAAGACGGCAAGGTCGTTG
>JAENZA010000034.1:752-13466 GCA_016841485.1 Methanobacteriota archaeon | reverse complement strand
TACCTGAGAAGCCACGGGGCCGTCCCGGCAGGCATCTGCGTCCTCTTCGACAAGCGGGGCGTCAAGGAGGTCGACGGGGTGCCGGTGCATGCGTTGGTACGGATTTCGAGGATTGATTGAAGATACCCGACCAACCTATACTTTTTTGATCACTTCAGCAGGTCCGTAATCGGATCGAGGTTTTTGTAGGACACGGCAGTGCCCTGTTTTCCCTTTTGCGTCCGGTCGCCCCCATAGACGACGAAGGATGTTTCGGGCGTTGCTCCTGCAAGACCGTTCCAGTAGGTGAGATTTTTGAAGAAGTCCGTTGCTACAGTCCTGCCCGCTTTGATCTCCACCGGAATGGGGGTGGTGCCCCGGTGCTCTATCAGGCAGTCGACTTCATGGCCCGTCCGGTCCCGCCAGAAGTAGAGGGCCGGTTCCTGCGCCCGGTTCAGCCGGTACTTGAGAAATTCCCCGATGATGAGCGTCTCAAAAAGCCCCCCCTTGAGCGGGTGATGGGCGAGCTGGTCGGCGTCCTGTATCCCTGCAAGATATGCAGCAAGGCCCGGGTCGGTGAAGTAGAGCTTCGGCATCTTGATGAGGCGTTTGTTGTAGTTTTTGTGATGTTTGTGGAGAGGATAGAGGATGAAGGATGTCTCCAGAATGGAGAGCCACTCCCGTGCGGTTGAGTGGTTGATGCCGCAGTCAGCAGCAAGGGACGTGTAATTGACCACCTGGCCCGAGCGCTGGGCACACATCTTCATGAAAGTCTGGAAGGTCGAGAGGTCATGCACCTGGCGGAGCTGACGGAGGTCACGTTCCAGGTAGGTCTGGGTATAAGCCCCATAGAAGTCGGAAGGTGAGATGGCATTCGCATACAACCGCGGGTACATCCCCCGATAGAGGCAGTCCTCGTACCGGTCGCAGGGAACCCCGGCAGCGGCAAGCTCCCGCAGAGAAAACGGTAGAAGCCGTAGTATGCCGATCCTCCCTGCAAGTGTCTGGGAAATGCGTTCCATCATGAGAAAATTCTGTGACCCGGTGAGAATGAACCGGCCGGGACGACTATCGCTGTCGAGTACCCCCTGGAGATACGAGAACAGGTCCGGTACCCGCTGGACCTCATCGAGAATCGCCCCTTCATCTCCGAACTGTGCCAGAAAACTCCGCGGATCCTCCTCCGCAAAGGCCCGGGTATCCGGGTCTTCGAGAAGAATATATTCCTTTTCCGGAAACGCCCTTCGCACCAGCGTCGTCTTCCCCGACTGCCGGGGGCCCACCACCACGGCGGCCGGAAAGCCCGCTGCCAGTTCACAAAGCTTTGCCTCTGCTTCCCGCGGGATGAACGTCGCCTTTTTCTTAACCGTTTTCATCGTCATCTGGATCTCTCTCTTCGCACATTTTCAGAAATTCCTGACAGATTGATATTTTAATCATCAATTTGTCTACTTTTTATATAAAGTGCGAGGCTTAGAGTAGATCCGTGAGGTCGTCGACTACCTGAGAAGCCACGGGGCCGTCCCGGCAGGCATCTGCGTCCTCTTCGACAAGCAGGGAGTAAAGGAGGTCGACAGGGTGCCAGTGCATGCACTGGTGAGGATCTCGAGGATTGATTGAAGAAGGGCACTAATAATTGAGAGAAGGAGTGGGGGAAGGAGGGCCTGGGGCTCTCCGGGTGATCCTTTTTTATTAGATTTTTTGGACAGATTGAAGATTGAAATTTCAATTTGTCAACTTTTACATATTAAGAATTGGGCAGATGGTGCAGTGCGGCCCGAGGGCTCACAGGTGTGGATTTTGAGGATCGGTTAAAGGATGTACCTGTACAATAGAGAGAAAAGCAGGAAGGGGGAAGCAAAGGGGGCTTTCCGATTGATATTATTTTTTGAGATTTTTTTCATTATTCAGATTTTTTGCAGCTTCGATAATCAGGAATTGTATTAATTTATTCCTTTTTTTCAGAATTCGATTATTTTCAATGCATATCCATCAAAAAGTTAGGTATATATAGAACCTCAAAACCAATTTAATGACACACGTAGGAGTATCTGCAATATGTTAGCGGGACAGCCAATCATTATATTACGCGACAACGTCGAGCGCGTTGGCGGCAGTGAAGCACAGAAATCGAATATCATGGCGGCCAAGGCAATCGCCGAAGCCGTGCGCACTACCCTCGGACCCCGGGGCATGGACAAGATGCTCGTCGCTCCCGGCGGCGATGTCGTCATCACCAACGACGGTGTGACCATCCTTCACGAGATGAAGGTCGAACACCCGACCGGCAAGCTGATCATCGAGGTTGCCGAGACGCAGGACGAGGAAGTCGGCGACGGCACCACCACCGCGACCATCTTCATGGGCGCCCTTATGGCAGAGGCCGAGGCGATGCTCGAGAAGAAGATCCACCCCACGATCATCGCCAACGGTTACCGCCTCGGCATGGTAAAGGCCCTCGAGATCCTCGAGAACGAGGCAATCATTGCCACCGAAGACCGCGAGATGCTCAGGAAGGTCGCCCTGACCTCCGTCACCGGCAAGACCATCGAAGACGTCAAAGACAAGATCGTCGATATCGTCGTCGATGCCGTCACCTCCGTTGCCAGGAAGGGAGAAGACGGAAGCTACGAGATTGACGAGGACGATGTCATCATCAAGACCATGGTCGGCGACCAGATGAGCGACGCCGAGCTCCTCGACGGGTTTTTGATCGATAAGACCCGTGTCCAGTACGGCATGCCCAAGGTCGTCGAGAATGCACGTATCGCCTGCCTCTCCCTGGCACTTGAGACCGCAAAGACCCAGACCAAGTCCAAGATCAAGATCACCAGCGCCGAGCAGATGGAGGCATTCAACGAACAGGAGCAGGAGAAGCTCCGCGAGTTTGCCGAGAACATCAAAGCACACGGCGTCAACGCCGTCTTCTGCCAGAAGGGCATCGCCGATTCTGTCCAGTACCACCTGATGAAGAACGGCATCTTCGCGATTCAGGACGTCACCGAGACCGACCTCAAGCGCCTTGCCCGCTCCGTCGGTGCAACGATCGTCAACAAGCCCGAGGACCTCTCCGAGGATGCCATCGGCGAAGCAGGCAGAATTGCAGAGATGAAGGACATCACCATCACCCAGATCACCGGGTGCAAGAACCCGAGGACCGTCTCCATCCTTCTCAAGGGCGGCTCCCAGATCTTCGTCGATGAACTCGAACGCGGGGTCTACGACGGCATCCGTGTGGTCATGGACGCCCTCGAAGACGGCAAGTTCGTCGTCGGCGGTGCCGCCATCGACACCGAACTGATGATGCAGCTTCAGGCATATGCCGCAACCCAGGAAGGCCGTATCCAGCTCGCCATCGAGGCATTCGCACGGATCTTCGAGTCCATCCCGAACACGCTTGCCGAGAACTCCGGCTACGACCAGATCGACAAGCTCGTCGCCCTCAAGGCCGCCCACGCCGCAGGCAACAAGCATGCAGGCCTCAACGTCTACACCGGCGAGATCGTCGACATGTACGAGGCAGGCGTCATCGAGCCAATGCGTGTCAAGAAGCAGGCCATCCTGTCCTCTGCGGAGACCGCATCCCTCATCATCCGTGTCGATGACATGATGCTCTCCAAGAATGCCCAGCAGATGGCTCGCGGCATGTAAGGACCACACCCGTTCCGCCCTTTTTTTCTTTCGTCCCTCAAAAAGAGCCCCGGCGCTGCAGCTCTGGCCGGAGGGGGCCGGGACATACGTGGGCCATCCCGGCAAACCAGGTCCCGCCGGCACCGGACCTCCCAGACATGTGCCCAAAACCCTTGCCCGTGCCTGCACACCGGCCGCCACATCCGGCAGGCCAGCCCTTAGGCCACCGGACCAAAGAGGTGCCAAAAAGACAGCGGGAAACCCAGGGCGGGGCTCCCCGCAAAGGTATATAGATTCTATAGTTTCCGCGCGGAAACCGCCGATTTTCAGGTCATAGGTTAATTCTTTTGCGGTCGCACCGGACGGCCCGGAGGCGCCCCCCGGGGGCGAAAAACCCATCAATACCGGCAAATATCCCAAAATGCCCGTTTTTCCCCGATTTGTGCTCAATGATAATGATAAATAATGATAGTTCCTAATTCCACATGAGGTGTTTTCATGGAGCTATTGCTGTTCCTTATACTGTTCCCGGCCTTGATGGGGTTTGTTTTTCTGGTATTCCCCAATAACAAGGCACGGGATGTAATGGTCGCACTCGCGGCGCTGGTGATCATTGCAGCCACAGTCATATTCTTCCTTCAAAACTACGGCGCCGGAACCGTGATATACGAAATAGAACCGGGGGCCGTCTCCACCGCGATGATGGCAATCGAAGTGGTGCTCGCCCTCGGTGTGCTGTATCTCGCGGCAAAATACCGCCAGTGGATCGTCGGTGCCCTCGTCGTCGTCGGCACCGGAGTGGCACTGTATGCAGAGACGCTCTTTACCGGACCCGAACACCTGAATAACCTGTTCGTGGACGAGTTCACCCTGATCATGGCAATGATCATCGGGGTCATCGGGAGTCTCATCTGTATCTTTGCCACCGGCTACATGCGGGACTACCACGGCCATCACAAGGAGATTGCGGACAAGAGAAAGGGATTCTTCTTCCTCCTCTTCGTCTTCCTCTCCGCGATGTTCGGGGTGGTCTTCTCGAACAATATGTTCTGGCTCTTCTTCTTCTGGGAGATAACAACGCTCTGTTCGTTCCTCCTCATCGGCTATGCGTGGGACGAAGAGGCGCAGAAAAACGCCTTCTGGGCGCTGCTCTTAAACCTCCTCGGCGGACTCGGGTTCGGAGCGACGTTCCTGTATCTTGCGTTCATCGACCCGTCGGGAGACCTTGTGATGCTCGACTCCCTCATTGCCGCAGGCCCCGCGATTGCGATGATCCCTGCAGCACTGATAGGATTTGCCGGGCTTGCCAAGGCGGCGCAGATGCCCTTCTCCTCGTGGCTGCTGGGCGCAATGATTGCCCCGACCCCGGTCTCGGCACTCCTGCACTCCTCCACCATGGTAAAAGCCGGCGTGTACGTGATCGTCCGGTTTGCCCCCATCTATGACGCAAGCTTCGTGGGCTTTCTCATCGCGCTTGTCGGCGGGTTCACCTTCCTGCTCGCATCCGGCATTGCAATATCGCAGAGCAACGCAAAACGGGTCCTTGCCTGGTCGACGATCGCCAACCTCGGCCTCATCGTCACCTGTGCCGGCATCGGCAACGCCGCGGCCGTCTGGGCAGCAATCCTGCTGATCGTCTTCCATGCGATTGCAAAGTCGCTCCTCTTCCTCTGCACCGGCACGGTCGAACACCGGATCGGCAGCAGGGACATCGAGGACATGGGAGGGCTCATCTCCATCCTGCCGAAGGTCACCATCATGATGATCATCGGCATTGCAGGGATGTTCCTTGCCCCGTTCGGGATGCTCATCTCGAAGTGGGCGGCACTCAGGGCGTTTCTCGATACCCCCTACGGCATCGTCGCCGTCATACTCATCGCCTTCGGCAGTGCGGTCACCCTCTTCTTCTGGACGAAATGGATGGGCAAACTCCTCCAGGTCGCCTGGAAGCCGGAACCCAAACGGGAAGGCGAGGTCTCAGCGGCCGAGCTCTACTCGCTCACCACCCTTTCGGCAGGCGTCATCGCCATCTGTCTCGGCTTCCCGCTCCTCTCGTCGATCGTCGTCGAGCCCTTCCTGGAAGGCATCTACGGCATCGGGGCAAGCCTCGGGGACCAGAACATAGCAATCATGCTGATGATGATGGTCGTCGTCTTCATCCTCCCGCTCTCGCTCATCTTCTTCCGGAGGAACCCCAAGATGATCCCCCATTACGTCGGCGGACGTACGGAAACAGGAGATATGCACTTCGCAGGCTCCATGGGAATGCAGCGCAAGGTGCTCCTTAGCAACTACTACTTTGAGGGCATCTTCGGCGAGGCGAAACTCGGCAAGGCAGGCAACATCCTCTGCACGCTCTTCATCGTTGCAATTGGGATTGTGCTTGCCACAGGGGTGATCGCATGATCAACCCATTCATCGGTGCCATCCTCTTTGTCATCCTCGCGCCTCTCCTCGGCGGCCTTGTGGCGGGAATCGACCGGAAGGTCACCGCCCATATGCAGGGCAGGGTCGGACCACCGGTACTCCAGCCCTTCTATGATATCCTGAAACTCTTCGAGAAGGAGAGCGTCGTGGTCAGGCCGGAGATCAACTTCTACATCTTCTGCTACCTGGTCTTCCTCGTGATAACGGGGGCCATCTTCTATGCCGGAGAGGACATCCTGCTCGTGATTTTCGCACTCACGCTTGCCCACGTCTTCCTCGTGATTGCGGCGTTTGCCTCCAGCTCGCCGTATGCCCACGTGGGAGCCGAGCGCGAACTCCTGATGATGATGGCAGTCGAACCGATGCTGATCCTCGCGGCGGCCGGGATGTACATGACAACCGGGTCATTCTTCGTCTCGGACATCATCGACCACCAGAGCATGGGCGGCGGCCTCCTGGTCCTCTCGATACCGCTGCTCTTCATCGGCATCGTCTATATCCTGACCATCAAGCTGAGAAAGTCCCCCTTCGACATCTCCACCTCGCACCATGCGCACCAGGAACTCGTCAAGGGGCTGACCACCGAGTTTGCCGGGCCGACGCTCGGGATGTACGAGATTGCCCACCTCTACGAGACCGTGTTCCTGCTTGGGTTCGTCTGGCTCTTCTTTGCCGGAGCCCCGCTCCTGGGCATCGTCGTGGTGGCAGTCGTCTACTTCCTGGAGATTCTGATCGACAATACGAATACCCGTGCCAAGTGGCAGTTCGCCCTGCGGAGTGCATGGCTGGTGGCACTGGTCACGGGCATTATCAATCTGGGGGCCCTGGTGGTCCTTTAAGGGAGGGAGAAAGACAATGGCAAACATAACCAAGTCCCCGTGGATCATCCACTACGACGGATCGTCCTGCAACGGCTGCGATATTGAGGTGCTTGCATGCCTCACCCCCCTCTACGATATCGAACGGTTCGGCATCATCAACACCGGTAACCCGAAACATGCCGATATCTTCCTTATCACGGGTGGCATCAACTACCAGAACGTCGACATCGTGAAGAACACCTATGAACAGATGGTCGACCCCAAGGTCGTCGTGGCAGTCGGCATCTGTGCGACCTCCGGCGGCGTCTTCCGCGAATGCTACAATATCATGGGCGGCGTCAACGAGGTCATCCCGGTCGACGTCTATGTCCCCGGCTGCGCCGTCCGTCCCGAGGCAATCATCGACGGCGTGGTCCAGGCACTGGGCATCCTCGAGGAGAAACGTGCACAGCTGGAGAAAGAACAGGGAGGCGCAAAGAAATGAAAGATCAGAACACCACGATGAGGGGGATTGCGGTCTCCGACCTCGTGAAAGAGACCGGTGCCTTCAAGGCAAAGGGATGCCGGCTCGTGCAGATCGGCTGTACCGGCATCGGGGATGCATACGAAATAAACTACACCTTCGATAAGGACTATGTCTTTGAGACCGTGCGCATCACCGTCCATGACGGCGATGTCATCCCGTCGATAGCAGAACACTACTGGGCCTCATTCATCTATGAAAACGAAATCCACGACCTCTACGGCCTCACGGTGGAGGGCATGAGCATCGACTTCGGCGGCCACCTTTTCCACACGGCCATCGAAAACCCGTTCAAGAACCCGCCGGAGGTAACAAAAGTGGAAAAAGAAACACCTGCACCCGGACCAGAGGAAGGTGATGCCTGATGGGCAGACAGATTGTGGTCCCCTTCGGCCCCCAGCACCCGGTGCTCCCCGAACCCATCCACCTCGACCTCGTCCTCGAAGATGAGGTCGTCGTCGAGGCGGTACCCTCCATCGGCTACATCCACCGCGGCCTGGAGAAACTCGTCGAAAAACGCGAATACACCGATTATATCAGGATTGCAGAACGCATCTGCGGCATCTGCTCTTTCACCCACTCGGTCAACTACGCCGAGTCTGTGGAGAAGGTGATGGGACTTGAGGTCCCCGCCCGTGCCCACTACATCCGCACCATCCTGATGGAGTACTCGAGGATGCACTCCCACATGCTCTGGCTGGGCCTTACCGCCGATGCAATGGGGTTCGAAAACCTCTTCATGAATTCCTGGCGCATCCGGGAGGCAATCCTCGATGACATGGAGATGGCAACCGGTGGCCGCGTCATCCAGGGTCTCTGCACCGTGGGCGGCATCCGAAAGGACGTCCCCGACGAGATGCTCGGCCAGATGAGCGACCACCTGAAGGAGATCACCCCCCAGATGGAGGAGCTCTGCAAGATCTTCTCTCACGACACCTCGGTCCGCCACCGGATGCGTGGCCTCGGGGTGCTTACGAAGGAAGAGATGTGGGAGCTCGGCGGCGTCGGCCCGACCGCCCGCGGTTCGAACCTCCCCCTCGATGCCCGCTGCACCGGCTACTCCGCCTACGACGAACTCGGGTTCAAACCCGTCGTGGAGAAGGAGGGCGACTGCCTGGCCCGCTGTATCGTCAGGGCAAGGGAACTGATGGCTGCCGCCGACCTCGTCCACGCGGCCGTCAAAAAGATGCCCGACGGTCCGGTTGATGTGGGCAAGATTAAAGGCGGCCCGGACGGCGAGGCGTTCTTCTTCACCGAACAGCCCCGCGGCGAAGTGCTCCACTATGTGAAGGGCAACGGGTCGAAGTACCTCGTCCGCCACCGGGTGCGAACCCCGACCTTTGCAAACATCCCGCCCCTTGTAAAGATGCTTGCCGGAGTCGACCTTGCAGACGTCCCGGTCGTCGTGTTGACTATCGACCCGTGTATCGGGTGCATGGAGAGGTGAGAAAGGATGGGACTCTTCACTATGACAAAGAGGGCGCTTGCAAACGTCATCGGAAAGCCTGCGACCCTGATGTACCCGGTAAAGCCCGCAAAACAGTTCGAGCGCTCCCGCGGCATGCTCGAGATCACGATTGAGGACTGCATCTACTGCGGCCTCTGTTCCCGCCACTGCCCCGCAGATGCCATCGTCGTCTCGAAGGACGACCGGACCTGGCAGGTCGACCGCCTCCGCTGCATCATCTGTGCACAGTGCGTCGACGTCTGCCCGAAGACGTGCCTTAGGCTCGTGCCGGAATACAAGAAATCGGTTGCAGAGCCACCCTTCGTGGACTTCTTCCAGGGGCCGCCCGCACCGCCAAAACCTGAAAAGAAAGCAAAGGAAGAATAAGCCGTTCGCAGCCGGGATTTTCCCGTTGCTCCTTTTTTTTGCACCGTTTCTCTCATGCCTCTCCCATAAGGAGCAGAACCCCCTCTCTCGAATCGTTATGAACTGCATCCGGGGGTAGCCCGGCCCAATGCAGGGGGCACACCATTCGGGAGAGATATATACGGATACCCCGGGAGTGCAGCTGTGTCACATCGCACCGGAAGAGGAGCATGCCATGCCGGGACATCAGGAGTGGTGACGGCAAGGTCCAATACGGACAGAATCAGAAAAAAGCGGATAGCCGCGGATAATAAGAGATTGGGTTCCCCCTTCGCCTTAATAGGCAAAACACCCTGTTACATAGATGACACAGGAGACAATGAAGCAGATCCCCAAGGCAACAGTAATACTGTCGATGCCGCCGAGATGCCCGTTTCGTTTATCGTTCATCCAGTTACATATTCTGCACTTCCAGTTAAATATATATCGTTCGATGAAGGAGTTCAATGCGATTTCTTTCACGCCGCATACGGAGCATATTTATACATTGCGTAAAAAAATGCGCCGAATAACTATTTTATCCCCAATTTATCTTCTCTATCGTCCCTATTTCAAAATTTATATCCTAAATAGCCGGTATTGATATATTCCAGAAAAACGGGCCAGTGCCTATCAATAGTGATTCCCATTTATTATGCAGATGTCAGACATCGGGCAGCCACCCATCCGCCATTCGGGCAGGGCAAATGCATTTATATCCACACTTTAATATTGAAGCATATGACCGGGGAGGTGCTCCGGTCCGCTGCTCCCATCAGGGACGCAGGAAATTATGGTGGATATTATGCAGATTTTTACAGGAAGCACGGGCGATGCAGCCGGTGTGTCAGCAACTAACTTTTCCCTGAATATCACCCCCGAGTCGGTGCTCTTTGCCGTGCTTGCGCTGGTGATTGGCTACATCGTTGCAAAGCTCCTCGTCCGGTGGATTGAACGCATGCTCAGGAAGCAGGGCCACCTGAACGAGGTGGCGACCGGCCTCCTCGGACGGATCATCTCGGTGCTCCTCTACCTCATCGTCATTCTCATCGCCGTCAGTTTTCTCGGGGTGGATGTCAACGGTGTCGTCCTCGGCCTCTCTGCGATCATCGGCCTCGTCGTCGCCTTCGGGCTCAAGGATTCCATCAACAACTTTGCGGCAGGCATCTGGATTGCCTCGATGAACCTCTTCGACAAGGGGGAGGAAGTTACCATTGCCGGCCAATGGGGCATCGTCCAGGAGATCGGCATCATGGCGACCCAGATCACTGCAGCAGGAAGCAATATCATCACGATACCGAACGGGATGGCCTGGAACGACTCGATCATCAACTACACGAGAAACCCGGAACGCCGCATCGACCAGTCATTCGGCGTGAGCTACGAATCAGACATGACAGAGGTCGTGCGCATTGCACTTGCCATCGCGAGGGGCCACCCGCAGGTGCTGGATACCCCCGAGCCCGTCGTCATCTTCTCAGAGATGGCGGACTCCTCGGTAAACTTCACGCTGCGCTGCTGGACGAAGACCCCGGACTACTACGGGACACGGGCGGATCTTCTGCGCTCGCTGCACGCAGAGTTCATCGCGGCAGGTATCGAGATTCCCTACCCGCACGTGGATATCGCCTTTCGAAACGGGATTCCCGGCGAGGGGCAGAACTGAAACGCCGGGGAGAGGGAAGAGAAAAATCTGACAGAGGATCGGACAGCACCGGATCAGAGCACCCGGAACAAAGCCGTAAAAAGAAGATCCCAAACCGGACCGGGTACCACCCGGTACCGGCATACAATCGGACAGAAACCCGGCACAGCAGTGCTGATGGGGAGGTAGAATACTTCCCCCCCCTCTCTTGTACTATCCGCGTGAGGCGGTGGTCATCACGGTGACGGTATCGCCCTCCACCGGGGCGTCCTCGGGAATGCTCGTCCCACCCCTCAGGAGTATGACCGTATCGGGGATGACGCAGAGGCGCAAAAGCACGTCCTGGTAGGCATCCCCCTCCTCGTAGTCGGTCTCAAAAATCTCCCCCTCCCTGATAAAATGCAGTGCAAGTTTCGGCATGGAATGCACCTCTCTCTATCAGCAGATTGGACGGGGGAACGTTTGTAGCTTGTGGGACGGTTTCCTTTCGCCGGAGACCGTCGGCCCCCCCTCCGGAGCACACCTCAGAGCAGCCCATCAGAGTCCGGTGGAGCCCCCAACACCAGCCCAATTCGCCCTCTTCACAACAGTTATACCTGAACAACAGAAATAGATATATCCACATTTTATGCCCGCACGTGGCATGCATGTGCCGAGATAGTCTAGTCCGGCAAGGCGGGGGCCTCGAAAGCCTCTGGTGCTTGGCACCACGGGAGTTCAAATCTCCCTCTCGGCGTTTTCACACAGTTTTTGTTCTGCGTTTCGTTTTATTTCCTGCTATTTCCGCTCTTTCCTGTGTTCCTGCGGCTTTATCATTACCTCATGGAGGGACTGGTTGAGGACGATTGGCTGCATGAAATTGAGTACCATCGTTGGCAGGGTTCTGATGCTCTCCACCAGATAGCAGGCAACACTCCGCGGGATACTCTGCCGCCGCCTCTCTTCCGGGCGTGATGGTGTCATACTGACATCATATCTCCTCTGGGAGAGGGGATCGATAAAAGGTTCCTGCGGTCGTTCCGAAGCGTTTTGATATCCCCCCAGGGGCATTCCGGAACTACATGCCGTCCTGCCTTACAGGATCGTCACAGCAGTCAGCTGCTCCATATCGCAGCCATAGCGGTCTTCTGCGCCAAGTGTAGGGGTCAGCGGTGAGGCCACCATCCACCACAGCATAGCGATTTTTTATCATTCCGGCCGTCTAACAGGAGGTATGGAGATCCGCAACCATGCCTGACCAGAATACTCTCGGATATGCAACCGCCATTGCCGGAGGATTGGGATTGGGTCTGCTGGTGGGAAGTGAACATCACGGGACTTCTGCAACCCTGCTGGGAGCAGCCTGCGTCCTCATCGCCATTGCCGGTTTTGTGAGATCTCATCTCAATCAGCGAAGAACCGGGTGAGAAGGGGACGATCTTTGGCACGATAGTGTTTGCCGGAATGTGCATTCCCGAAGGACAGAACGCCGGTTCTGCCCAATCCGGCTGCCCAAATACATTTGAAAGAACACCGCCATATCCTCTTCAATATGATGCCCGACTCCTTCCCCTGCGAACTCGTCACCTGGAACCACTCTGCAGAGCTTGCAACCGCCCTTGGGAAAAAGGTCCGGGCCTCGGAGTACGAGCCGGAGATCATCGTCGCCATCGGAAGAGGCGGCTATGTCCCTGCCCGGGTCGTCTGTGACGTCCTCCTGCTCGAGATGCTCACCAGCATCAAGATCGAGCACTGGGGAGTCGCGGCCGCACAGAAACCCGAGACCATCGTACGATTTCCGCTCGCGGTCGACATCACCCGAAAACGGGTCCTCGTCGTCGATGACGTGACCGACACC
>JAENZA010000034.1:0-742 GCA_016841485.1 Methanobacteriota archaeon | reverse complement strand
CCGGCGACACCCTGGCGGCTGCTGTCCGGTACCTGAAGGGGTTCGACCCCGCCGAGGTCCGCACCGCCGTCCTCCAGCGCAAGGGATGCTCGGCGTTCGTGCCCGACTACTACGCCGAGATGGTAACCGAATGGCGGTGGATCATCTACCCGTGGGCGGCCTGCGAGGACCTCTCCGGGTTTGTCCTCAGGGTGCTTGCCACCGGCCCCGCTACTGCAGGGGAGATTGCCGACGCCCTTGCCGACCGGTTTTCCATCACCGTCCATGCCGGGATGCTCGCCGATATCTGTGCCGACCTCGTCCGGCGGGAAGAGGCGGAGGAGACGGATGACATGATGGCCCTCCCCGCCAGCAGAAAGGAGGCGGGCCCGGTCGCGTAACACAATCATACAACATCGTAACATTAAGGAAGCAAGGGAACGTTGTTATTCAAAACGGGATCCGGCAATCCCACGATAGCCCATCGCCCGTCCTCAGAGAACCACCATGAAGAGAGCAGAAGTACACCCCATCGGCATCGTCTCCTCCCCGTACGAAAAGCACGGCGACGCCCCCCGGCAGGGACGGCTCAACCCTGACGTCGAGATGGAGATTGAGATCCTCGAGGAGTATGCAGCAGGCATCGGGAACCTCGCCGGCATCAGCCATATCTTCGTCCTCCCCTGGTTCGACCGGGCCTCCCTGACGACCCTCACCGGCCATCCCCCTGGGGCAAAGGCGGCCAGGCCGGGCTCTGCCACCC
>JAENZA010000002.1 GCA_016841485.1 Methanobacteriota archaeon | reverse complement strand
GATATTCCACCCGGATATTCCACCCGGATATTCCACCCGGATATTCCACCCGGATATTCCACCCGGATGTGACGGTACACATGGCGTACCTCGTTAAGAGTGCAGGTAGCCGCACCAAACCGGCAGGATATGACGATAAGGCGTCTGCGCACATATCAGCCCCGGGGCATCACGTTTGTCGATATCAAATTCGGCATTGAGGGGGATATCATCATAGTTCGGCCGGAACATCATCCCCGGGGGTTCCTTCCATTTTATCGTTATGAATGCGACAAACGGCTTATTAGGATAGCTCAACCATAGTTTCGATCGTGGAGGAAATATATTGCCGTCCCCTTTTACCATTCTGGCAAACCTGATATACAACCACCCGAAGATCGTCTCAATAGCGGTGGTTCTCTTTATTCTCCTGATGTTCTACGGGGCGTCGATGACCTACATGAAGACGGGCACCGAGACCTATGTCGATATCGATACCCCGTCGGGTTCGCTCCTGCTGAATTACCAGAACCAGTTTTCAAGTTCGAGCATCATCCTGATCATTGAAGCGGATGATGTCACCAGCGTACGAAATATCGAATACATTGCGGGGCTCGAAGCGGATATTCGAAATGAGCAGTATATCATATCGGTCTCCGGCATTGTCGCCCTGATAGAACAGGCAAATGGCGGCACCCTTCCGAGAAATGACGCTGAAGTCGCCGCCATCATCGCACGGACTCCCCCCGAACTCCTGGAGACCATTCTGGCATCCAAACAGCTGACCTTTGTCATTATTCCCCTCGAGACCGGCACTTCATCCGATACCGCGACCATCGTCATCAATAACATAGAATCCCTCGTCGCAAATTCCAACATCCCGCCGGGCATGACCGTAACGGTCGGCGGAAGTCCTGCTTTTGAAAAAGAGATGAGCGAGGAGATCAATGAGTCGATGGCCGTTCTCATTCTCGCCGCCATGATCCTGATGGTCATCGCTGTCGGACTGCTCTTCTCCCACGTCAAATACCGGTTCCTGCCAGTCGGGGTGGTGTTTCTCGGGCTGGTGACCACCTTCGGGATCATGGGGCTCACCGGCATTCCTTTGGGCATGACGGTCATCGGTGCCTTTCCCGTCCTCATCGGGGTGGGGATAGACTATGCCATCCAGTTCCATTCCCGCATTGAGGAGGAGACCGAACGGCGCTCGCTGCAGGAGGCGGTCATCGCCACTATCGAACATGCCGGTCCTTCGGTACTTGCGGCTATGATTGCAACCTCCATCGGGTTTCTCGTGATGCTGATATCGCCCCTGCCGATGGTACGGGATTTCGGGATTACCTGCACCATCGGGGTATTTGCCTGCTATATCGCTGCATTGATCGTCGTTCCCACCTTCGCACGGCTTGTGGGGTATGAAGCAAAGAGCGCTCAGCGCTCAGAAACAGCCGATGCCCGCCTCTTCATGAAAAAGTACGATGCATTCCTGGGACGCATCTCCCTCATCATGGCAAACAAGGCCATCATCATCGTCATATTCTTCGCCGTGTTTGCATTTGCCGGGTACCAGATCGACAGCACGATTCCTATCGATACCGATGAGGAGACCTTCGTCCCCCAGGATATGCCGGCCTTAAATGACCTGAAGAAGATTACCCGGACAGCGGGTTCAACCGAGACCCTTCCCATCGATGTTCGGGGCGACTATGTCTACGACCCCGTCACTCTTTCCTGGATGAAAGGCTTCCAGGAATATGAGGTTGCCACCCGGCCTGAGGTAATCGACGCTGCAAGCATCGTCACGCTCATTGAGCAGTATAACGACGGCGTTCTTCCCACCACCCAGGCCGAAATCGATGACATTCTGGCAAGAATTCCTGAGAGCCAGAAGGAACGGTACAATAACGGCAATATGGAGACGATCATCCAGTTTACGACGGCGGATATCGACAGCAGAAAGGCACTGACCCTCATCGACAATATCCGGGCGGATATCACCTTCGTCAATCCTCCGGCAGGCATTACCGTCACCGCCACCGGCAGTACCACGATGTTTGCCGATCTCATCACCGACATCAACGATTCCAAGGACTATATGACCTTCCTCGGGTTCTTTTTCATTGCCGTCTATCTGCTCCTCATTTACCGGACTATCCTGGCTCTATCACCTATTATCCCCATCATCATGATCGTCGGGTGGAACTCCCTCATCATGAAGACACTCGGTATCAACTACACCCCCATGACCGCCGTCCTCGGGTCGATGACGATCGGCATCGCCTGCGAATACACCATTCTAATCATGGAACGCTACAACGAGGAACGTGCAGGCGGGGGTTCGGTCATGGACTCGATTCAGATGGCAGTCCAGAAGATCGGGACCGCAATTACCGTCTCGGGGCTGACCACCGTCTTCGGGTTCTCCGCCCTCACCCTCTCGGCATTCAATATGATCGCCAACTTCGGCACCACCACCGTCATCACCGTGGGGTTCTCCCTGATAGGAGGAATTCTCATCATGCCGGCGATTCTCAAACTGATGAGCAGGTTTGAGTGGAATTACCCGGCGTAATCTCTTTTTTATACAGGATCGTCAACAATCGTGCATGCACAGCGCCCGATGAAAAGGGCTATCAATCCGCAGAGCAGGGTCGTCATACCGAATGCCGCAGCATAGCCCGCCGCATCCACGACAATACCGGCGATAAACGGCAGGAATGCCATCCCACCATACGCGGACGCATTGAATATCCCTGCAACGGTCCCCTGGCGGATCTTCGACTGTGCGAGGTACTCCATCTGTGCGACGAAGACGAACCCCACGACACCGCCGACGGCGGCCAACACGAGAATAATCGCTATCCAGCCATATGCCGGTGCAAAAAAAGCCAGGACAACGGCAATTGCCATCACGACACCGCCGACCCGGATAAAGGGCACCGGCTGCATATGGATACGGGGTGCAGCAAGGGAGGTGATCACGGTCCCCATGTTCATCGCGGCAAGCTGGAGCGAGAGAACGATTGGGATTTCACCGGTAAATTCGGGATACAGCGATGATATGACCCCGGTAGTGCCGACAATAATGAACGAGGAGAGGTAGATCCACCGGAACATGTACGCAGCATCCTTCAGGGGCGCGATCTCCCTCTCCTCCCGCCCCTCTTCGGAGAGGGTGAAACTCATCAGGAGGGGGACACTACTGACCACGGTAAAGACCAGGATTCCCAGCGTCGGACCGAAGTCTGCCAGCCATCCCGTGATGAGAAGGCCACTCAAAAGGCCGACATTGAGTGCGGCAAAGTAATACCCCGACAGCATACGGCTGTCCGGCTGCACGTTGACCCAGGAGAGCGCGGAGGCGACGAAAAATCCGGCTCCTATCCCTTCAATCCCCCGTGCCCCAATCACCACCAGGGGACTGTCGGGTATCAGGAAAATGACGGCCCCGGTCATCACTGTCAGAGCCAGGCCGCCCTGGATGCACCGCTTCGTTCCATACCGGTCACCGAGGATTCCTGCAGGAATGACCGAGAGAAATGCTCCAAAAAAATATGCCGAAAAGATGGCACCCTGCACCGACGGTGCTTCGGATGCGAAAAACGGAAGAATGGGAACGACGGCATTGGAGAGTGCCATAACGGTAAAAACACCGAGGACCAGTGATATGCGCTGTTTCACCGCATCACCTCCCCGTCTGTCCCATCGACATCACTTCACCGTCTCTCACACCATCCGGTAGGTTTCCAGATTCATCGGGGCTACCGTCTGGATATGATACCGTTTGTATATGGAGGATGCCAAATCGATCGTGCTCTTTTCATCCCCGTGGATGGTGAAGATCTTCTCCGGCCGGGGCTGGAGGTGATTGACATACGCCATCAACTGCTTCCGATCGGAATGTCCGGAGAACCCGTCGACCGTCTCAATCTCCAGGTTCACCACAATCGTCTCCCTTCTTCCGAGGGGGATCTCCTTCCATCCCTTCTGAATTCTGCGGCCAAGCGTCCCGTCTGCCTGGTATCCGACGAATATCAGCATGTTCTTCTCTTCGGGCGCAAGGGCCCGGAGATACTCCATGACCGGACCGCCGCTCAGCATACCGCTGGTGGTGATGATAATGCAGGGGTCGCCCTCAATGACCCGCTGCCTGAGATCCGGGGAGTCCACCTGTTCAAAACATTCCGCCAGGAACGGGTTCATTCCCTCACGGAAGATCTGGGTCCTGAGGTCGGGGTTCAGGTACTCCGGGTAGGTCGTGTGGATGGCCGTGGCCTCCTTGATCATGCCGTCGAGATAGACCTTGACGTTCGGGATCTTTTCGAGCCGGATGCCCTCCTCCAGCGCCAGCATGACTTCCTGGGACCGCCCGACGGCAAACGCCGGGATAATGACCTTTCCGCCCCGGTTGATCGTCGTGTTCACATAATCATAGAGTTTCTGTTCGGCTTCCTTGCGGGACGGCTGGTTATCGTTCGACCCTCCGTAAGTGCTCTCCATGAAAATGGCTTCAAGACGCGGGAACTGGACCGTGGCCGGACCGAAGAGACGGGTCTTGCCATAGTTGAAGTCACCGGTAAAGGCGATGTTATAGAGGCCGTCACCAACGTGGAAATGGCAGATGGCCGACCCGAGGATGTGTCCGGCATTGTGGTAGGTCAGTTTGATATCCGGTGCAATATCGGTGACACTCCCGTAATTCAGGGTGATCGAGTGCTGGAGATACTTCTGGACCTCTTTTGACGAATAGGGGACTGTCCCGGTCTCCTTATTGACGACATCAAGATAATCGAGCTGGAGCATCGCCGAGAGATCCCTGGTTGCCGGAGTGCTGTAGACCGGGCCGTCATAGCCGTATTTAAAGAGCAACGGCACCATTGCACAGTGATCCAGGTGTGCGTGCGTCAGGACCACCGCATCAAGTGTATTGAGCGGGTAGATCTCGGGAACATACAGGTAGGGATAGCCTTCCGTTATCGACCCGGGCTTTTCCCCGCAGTCGATGAGAATCTTGCTTTCCGGGGTGCTGAGAAGAAATGCCGCACGCCCAACCTCACGGCAGCAGCCAAGGGTGGTCACACGGACCCATTTGTCCTTGCTGGTAACATCCCGGTGGATACGCCTCCCGATTCTTCTGAGAAACTCCTTTCTTTCATCCTTTACGGAACGGAGGTACTGGCGGATATCCTTCACCGTCTTGCTCTCAATCGGAGGAGTCCGCACCACCTTTGCCGTCCAGCCGATTTCCCGGGTAATGTCTCTGAGTGTCGAGCCGTTTTTCCCTATGACAACGCCGGGTTTTTCCGCCTCGACGATAACCTCGCCGGTATCCGGATCAAAGAACAGATCCGTAATACCGGCATTGTCAGGAACCACATTCCGGATTTTGCCTGCTGCAAGCTCCGGGTCTTCCAGAATATTGGGGCGCACCACGATGCGTTTTCTCAAATCCCGGGCAAGAATCTTGATGAGGTCCGCTTCCTCGGCAAACTTCTTCGGATCATCGGTATAGATGACCAGTTCCGGGCCTTCAAATTCAACTTCTGATACGGAAATACCGGCAGGTACTTTCGCATTTATTTTTTTCTTGAATTCCTCAAGTCGTTCATCAATTAACATTAAAACCGTCCTAAAAAAAGATATACGAAAATTTGGGGTGTATAGCAGGTTTCAGAATTCCTCCTCACTATATTCATAATATTTCTCTTTGGTGATAACAACAATACAGATTGATTCACCTGATGCCGAATCGCGGCGGATCGCCGATTTCAGTGCACGTTTTGCAATGTCCACCGCTTCCTCTTCGGACATGTCCTTTGTAAACCTGTCCTCAAGGACACCATAGGCAAACGGCGAACCGGATCCTGTGGCCACAATATCCTCCTCGAGGGAGGCTCCGCCAAGGGCATCGACCGAAAATACACTCGCCCCGTTCTTATCAAATCCACCTACAAGAAGCTGGACATAAAACGGGTACATGCGATTTTGATTGAGCACATTCGAAAGAAGTGTTGCTGCTGCGCCGACCGTCATGGGACGTCCCCTCCGTATCTCATAGAGAGAACATTCCACCTGCATCAGACGTGCCAGCTGCTGTGCATCACCAACACCGCCGGCGGTTGTCAAACCGATGCGATCAGCTATCTGATAAACTTTTTTCGCCTTTTTGCTGGCGATCATATTTCCCATCGTGGCCCGGCGTTCAGTAGCAAGAACTACACCATCCTTGAACACGATTCCGACCGTAGTGGTTCCTTTTGTTATTGTCTCAGAAAGTTCTGCCATGTGAAATCCTCCAGCCAAAAGTACACAATATAAAGAGTGAAAAGCGCTTCAGATATACAATGTACCCTATTTTCTTAAAGGTATTGGCTCTATCAGGTTCATTCCAACAAAAAATGATAAAGATTGCGGTCCGGGTCAGGCCGCATTCGCGGCTTCGTCATTGAGAAGGATCCTGATAAGATCCCTGTCATAGAGCATGGATATCATTTTTCGATCGCCATTGACGACCGGAAGCTGATCAACCCGTGCACGCTTCATTTTCAGCGCACATTCGCTTATTTCCGCATTCAGGGGGACGGCCACGACATCGGTGACCATTGCTTCCTTTACCGGTTTGTTCGGAAGCTGAACCTTGGAAATGCCATACGAGATGGTATGCATATCCCGGATGGACTCCCATGTCCATTCATCATCGTCGGTTCCGTTGGAGAAGTCACTGACTTCCACGCTGTCCTCGATGGATGAATGGCGGATGAGATCCAGTTCAGAGACAATTCCTGTCAACTGGGCATTTTCATTCAGGATCGGCACGGCATCGTACCCTGACATCTCCATGATTCTTCCCACCAGGGGAAGCGGCGTGTTTTCCCAGATTGCAAAGGTGTGCGTCAGGAACTGTTTCTTTATGTCATCGGTAATCTTCATATGGGCAATAGCGCCAACGATGTCCGATACACTGATGAGGCCTGCAAGATTTCCGTCTTCGATGACCGGAAGTCTCCGGAAATTATTCTTCGTGAGTATTTCAGCTGCTTCTGCAATGGTGGCATCGGCGGTAATCGTGATGGGATCAGGAGTCATTAAAAGCCCGAGCTGCATCTCGTCCGGCTTTCGAAGAAGATCCTTTCTCGTGATAATACCGACCAGAACACCTTCTTTCAGTACAGGAACCCCACTGATACCGGTTCGTTTGAGTATTCTAAGAACCTCATCACGATTTCCCGGTATCTCGACAGTAACCACATCGGTGGTCATCACCTCACGAACGAAATTTTTGCCTATACTCTCACCACCAGAGTACTAACCGTGCTGTGACGAACGACATGAGCGGACACACTGCCCAGGAGAATCTGTTCGATATCACTCCTGCCATGAGATCCGATGACAATCAGATCTGCACCGGTTTCTTCGGCGGCATGAATGATCTCAATTCCGGCATGGCCCTCTTTGAAGATGGTATCAACTTTGACGCCAGCCTCTTTCCCGAGGTCTTCGGCATACTCAAAGACATTGTTTCCCTGCTGTTCAAACAGATTCCGGATATATTCCATCTTCTGATCTGCAGGAATGTCTTCAAACATACCGGTTTCTAGCACATAAACGACAGTAAGATCGCTGCCCCATGCCTTCGCTTCTTCAACAGCGACATGTAGGGTCTTACGACTGATATCGGAGCCGTCTACTGCAACCAGTATTTTCTTGTACACGGTCACCTCTCCAAAATTGTCACAATAGTGTATCGAATTTCAATTTAAAATAGTTCCTTCAATCGAGAGGGAATTTAGTCGATTTACGACTGATTTCGCTATATTTTTTGAAAAAAGCGCATTCCCCCCGGCACCATCGACTGTAATAAGATGTGCTTTTCTTTGTTCTTCAATCAAATAGGACGTTTTGGCAAGAGCCGCCCCCGCTGTTGCCATTCTCAGAATCGTTGCCGGGTCGAGACCATACACATAGCTCACAAACGACATCTCCGCCCCCATGTCCGGCTGGACAAACATGACGTTGTCCGTCCCGAGGAACACCTCACAGCCTGTTTCAAGCATCCTGCGGACCGGAGGAAAGTCCCTGGACGACGCAACACCAAGCCGCCAGTTGGACCGCGGACAGATGGCTACCGGTATCCCTGCATCCGCGATCTGCCGCAGGTGGTAATCGGTGGCATGCGTACAGTGCACAAGAAGATCGGGTGCACAGGCAATGGCATCCTCAACATCACGGCCGTCTTTTTCCCCGGCGTGGAGTGCAACCATTTTACCGGTACTCCGCGCCTCTGCGACGAGATCTGCCGTCCGATTTCCGTGTTCACGTACGGAGGAGATCCCCAGACCATTCGCGACGGCTTCACCCCCGTCCCTCCCAAAGATTACCACATCCATCCCGCACCCCTCAAGAGCGGTGGAGAGTGCGAAAACCCCTTCTCTGCCCCCCTCCCTGAAATCTGCAAAGCCGGACGTTCCGGTCCGTTTCATGACATCCACGGTCCCGCGCATCGCACGAATAAGATCTCCAGGTGCGGTTTCTCTCAGCAGCCGGTGTTTCAGCCCGTCGGGGGGTGCGACCAGTTCGGAGAGGGACCCCGGTGCATCTATGTCCATGGCAACGGTGTCGGCGATATGGGTATGGGCATTAAAAAACGCAGGGCAGATCCAGCGGTCGGGACCGGTGGACCGCTCCTCGATATCAACAATAATCCCATCCCTGATATGAAGAGCCACCCTCTGTTCGTCAAATGATTCCCCGATAAGTGCTCTGCCTTCGACCGTGTATTCCCCGCCCATTTCTCCGTAACCTCGTATTTATATATCCAAAAAACCAATATTAACTGTATGGCAAAGAAGAGTGGTGGAAGACTCGTATCCTCTGCTGGTCTCGTGACGTATTACGACAGCGAAGACCGCCGGGCAATACAAATCTCTCCGCAATCGGTGATGATCGTTGCCGCGATCATCGGGGTCGCGACAATAATCCTGAATGCATTTTTCTAATTAATCTTTTTTAGCGCCCTGCGCGTAATATCCTCATCCGGCGTAAAGTACAGCGAGTCATGGCCTTCCCATACCGGGACATTCCTGCAGATGACTGCCGGGACGCCACGGTGGCTCTCCCCCATCACAAAATTCGCAATCCCGGCAATCTCATCCACAACCGCTTCTTCAGTGATTTCAAGAACTCTCCCAAAGAGATCCGTATCCCCGCGATAATCCTGGATGGCAGGCATACCACTCCAGCCGATCGCCACACCGGTCTGGCCACGCCGGAATGAACGGCCGCAGGTATCGGTGACGATCACCCTGACATCCGCCCCACAGACGTCACGTATTCCTTGTCTGATCTCATCGGCGGCCTCCATGGGACGGGGCGGAAGCACGATGATGGTGCCCTCATCAACGTTCGAATTGTCAACGCCCGCGCGAACTCCGACATGTCCGTGGGGGAGCTGGCAGAGAAGAAACGGATATTCCAGAATGATGTCATCGGATTCATCGAGAACCACCTGGATAAACCGTGGGTCTTCCCCGCACTGATCCCCGATATCCAGTGCCTTTTGCGTGGGGGTGATTGCCGAAAGAAGCCTGCAGAACCCTTGTGATTTCGAATAGACGGACGATGCCACACAGAGAATATCCCCGTCTTCGATATCCACGCACCCGGCAATCAATGCAGGGAGATCGTCCCCTTTTTTGATCATCGGGAGCCCCTCCACCGGAATAATTTCGATACTCATTACAGGAGGATGAACATCGATGGTAGAAAAATGATTGTGTTTACTCCATCCTGTAGTGCCCCCCCGGATGCGACCTACGATAAGATTCATATATCAGGGGGAGAATGTATCGGTAATCTCATGTACCTTGTCATACGATGCCCGAATTGCGGTACATTCACCTATGTTGATCAGTATCAGGAATGGAAATTATGCGCCATATGCGGGGAAACCATCAATGCGAAACGCGCGCAGACATATCTTGACCTCCACAACCACCGTGATGCAGAGGCCGTCGTCCGGGAACTTGAACGGTTTCTTCACAGAACAGGAAAGAGTGATCTGAGCGAGGAAGAAAAAGCGAGCCTGCAGACAGCATATGCCCAATGGATACGGGCAAATGCCCTATAACCAGGGCTTGCCGCACCCAGGGCAGATCATGGTGATCTTTCTTCCGCAATATGGACAGTAGAGCCCATTTTTTTCATGATATATGAGTTCACGACCGCATTTGCGGCAATGAATACTCGCTTCGTATCCACAGGTATGCCTGAGCATCAATCCATATATTTGAAGTTATTTATATAAAGTGTTCCCAGTCCGCGGGAGATATGATCCCCCGAAAATTTCGTGAGGACATGCTCTCCCCTCTGCTCCGTACCTTCATTCCTGAACGTCGGCAGCATATCATGGACGGTTCCCAGTACGGTACAGGTGCCCCCCGTCATGTTGCCGCATGCCCGGGAACAGTCACCCCTGATGACGAGAATGCCGTCCTTCATGTCGACACCCGGCATGTCCCCCGCATCTCCGTGTATGACGATTTCACCGCCGGCGAGCGTTTCTCCGGCAAAATCTCCCACATCCCCCATGATCTCGATTGTGCCTCCCTTCATACCGCGTTTCTCCCCGCGATAACCGGACCCGACATAATCCGCCGCATCCCCATGGCAGATGATCTTTCCGCCATTCATCTCACGGCCCAGCCAGGAATCCGCACTGCCCATGATTTCAATCACACCATCGCTCATGAAATTGCCACAGTGCATGCCGATATCCCCTTCGATAGTGATCCGGCCACCGTCCATATATTCGCCGATACGTTTGATATGAGAACTGTCGCCACGAATGATGATCTCGACCTTATCGACTGAATTTGCATGACCGTCCCGCCGGATGTGAAACACATCCCGGATATCGAGTTTTTTATTCCCTTTCCAGACATAGAACGTCCGTTCCGGACCAACGAAATTTTTCGGGACGATACACTCGGCTTCAATCGGCAGGTTCGGGCGATGGCGTTCCCTGACTTCCATGATTACTTTCATAAGGTCGCCTCCGTCTCAATACAGATATTACGCACTGCGTATTCTTCCTGAACGGGGTAGTTCGCCATGCGCATGGAATAGTACTTGTTGAAACAGTCAATGAACGCCGGATCATGGTTCATATCATAGTTATCGGGCACCCGGGGCCGTACCCAGAAGGTCCGGTTCGAGTTGTCGATGGAACAGGTGCCCTTCCGGGAAACCACATGGCCCAGTTTTATGGTATAGTCGGTCGTCGAAAATCCGTTGATGATCGTTTCATAATCCGTGGTGGGATCTGTTGAGGAGACGTCGATGGGATAGATGGCGATATCGGCATCAGCGCCTATCCCGAGGTGCCCCTTCCCGTAATCAACAAGGCCGAGTGCCTTTGCCTGTGCCGCCCGTGTCGCGATGGCAATCTCCTCCCAGTCCAGTTCCCGGTCCAAAGCGGGAAGGGACACCCTCGATTCCGTCGCAGGATCGACGGTTGCAAACTCCGCGTCCCGGTACTTTTTGCTCATAAGGAGCGCCATCACTTCAGGGTACTTGACAAATGGTGCGCCATTCGGATTATCGGTTGCAAGGATACACTGCCACGGGCTGTCAACCAGAAGCGCAAGTTCGAGGCCTATGGCCCACATGACGGCATTGACCAGGTTCTTTCTGCGGTAGAGAACAGGAATTATGCCCGAGCCCGTCTCAAGTTCAACATCATGGTTGCTCCACTTGTTGTGGTACAGCCTGTACAGGTTGAACTCCATCGGGCCATCGGCGGTCATGGTCGTGGTTTTCCCGAACATCACCTGACCGGAGTCGATGACAATCTGGGGTTTGTTATTTACGGAGCGGGCGATATCCTCTGCCTTGGAACAGAAATCATGCCACGATGTTCCCCCGTAGGAATGGAACTGCACGTGCGTTGAATACAGCGACTGCCTCTTCTCATTCAGGTCGGGAATCGAGTTGTACGTATCGAGGGTACAGAGATAGTTCCCCGGTTTGCCGAGATTGTTGCAGTGGAGGTGCACCGAATGGGGAAGGTTGAGCATCTCATTTGCCTCGATCATCCCGGTGATGATCTCCCGGGGGGAGACATTGAAATGCTCAATCTTGTCATTGATACAGGAGACATCGTTGCCAAATCCCCATGCCTCGGTACCGCCGGGATTTGTGAGTTTGACGGCAAATCCCTTCGACGCGGTGAGATACCAGGCGAGAACCCCTGCCAGGCGCTTTATGTCGCCATTGCCAATGGCTTCCAGGGCCTGCCAGTTGCCGTCGAAGAGGGTATTTGCCATACAGTCCTGGAGCGGTGTGTACTGGAATTCCTCGTGGGTATGCCGTGCCTCCATCGGCGCCATGGCGCCCTCCAGCAGGGTGGTATACCCCATACGCGAATACCGGTAACTGTTGCCGTACGTGGTAGGGACACTGAATCCCGAGGTGGCGTGCATGTCGCCCTTCCGGGTCGTCCTGCCGGCCCGCATGTCCTCGGGACTCATGTATCTGCCGAAGTTAACCTTCGTCCCGCAGATATGGGTATGCGAATCGATGCCGCCGGGAAGGGTCAGCATGCCATGGGCATCGATGATATCGGCCGCATTACCGACCGATTCAACAATCCTGCCATCCCGTACGGCGATATCCATGATCTCGCCGTGAATATCATTGAGGGGATCGATCACGTACCCGTTTTTGATGAGAAGCTCACTCATTGCCACTGCACCTCCAGCATCTTCTCATACATTTTTGACAGTATCTCCGTATCGCTCGGATAATTTGAATCCAGTGCCTTTTTTACCTTCAATGGAATGCCGTCCATACGGTACGCCGTCCCTTCCGCATCAATTCCCGTCACCGCCACCGGGATCTGGAGATCGGCTACCGTGGTGGTAAGGGTCTGGAACGGGTCGATGACAATTGTTGGAATGTCTTTCATATGTTCGACGCATGCCCGCGGGAAATGCGCACCTGGATCGCTTGCCACCACCAGGCAGGCGTCACATTCCTTCCGTGCAAGAATATCAATGGCCGACGTCTCTCCGGGATTATAGAAGGCAACCCCGCGGCAGAAATCCACCGCATACGGGTACCCGGTCATCCAGGTGAAGACTTCATTCGACCCGTACACATTCCAGTGCCCACGCATGGGGGTCAGGGTAAACTTCGTATGACGGTTCAGTTCATCGACCAGTTCGATGGCATTGCTGATATTCTTGTATTTTCCCTTTACCATCGTAAGACCCAGGCCAAAGAAGAGTGCCCCGAACTTGCATGTCTTACAGAGTTCGGCGACCCTGACGAGTTGCTCCCTGCTCACGCCTGCAACCGACTCGGGGATGATGTCCCCTTTGCCGCGAATAATGGCGCGAAGAGCGGAAATGACGGCAAAATCCCCGCCGGGTTTGACCCGAACAAATTCGTCGGCAATCCCCGCAGTCTCCGTTTCACGGACATCAACGACGATCACCTTGCGCTCCTTGAACGAGTTCTGAAGGAAATACCCATCTGCATAGACCGTGTACCGGCTCATATGCCGGGGGTGCCCTTCCACCGGGTTGCATCCCCAGTAGATGATGAGATCAGCCCGGTTTTTCACCTGACCAAGGGTGCATCCCGGATGCCCGACCTCCTGAATCGCAAGGATTGACGGGCCATGACAGACGGAGGTGGTGCTGTCAATGACGCCGCCGATGAGTTCATTCATGTGAATGCCGATACACTGCGCCTCCCCGTGGGTCCCCGACCAGCCAAACATCAGGGGACGATCCGCATCGAGGAGTGTATCGACGGTGTACTGAATCGCCTCATCATATCCGGTCTGCTCCCAGACGCCGTCCTTTTTAATGATGGGAGATTTCAGCCGTTTTTTGCCCAAAAATTTTGCATTTCCGACGGTACAGCAGTTGTCAGCGGCGATGATCATATCATTTTCAATGGTCAGGATAACATCATCACAGAGACAACCACAGAACGGACAGACCATATCCTCAATTATCCGCATACGAAACACCTCCCATCTCTTCCATCATTTCTCCAGCACTCTTGCGCTGCTCAATTGTGGGTACAATCTCCACACTACTGTGTTTGTAATCGGGCATCCCCGTGCTGTGCGTCGTTGAAGGGAGAATGGCATTGCAGTGCCGCCCATAGGGGATAAAGATCATTCCTTCGGGCAGGCCTTCATCGATAACAACGGTAAGCACCACTTCACCGACATCCGTGAATGCCTTTACATTTTCCTTCTCGTCAACACCCAGAGCCAGCATGTCCATCGGGTGCATGAAACAGGTCCCTGTTTCATCGCTGTAGGCACTTCCCAGTTTACTCTCAATATGTTTGCCCTGGCGTATGGTACGGCCCGTATTCATGATGAACTTCATGACCTCTCCTCCTGGACACCCTGCACCACCCTTGCCACACGGATGGCATGATTGGGGCAGGTCTCCTCGCAGGTCTTGCAGCCGGTGCATTTTTCAGGATGAATGACCCGCATCTCTCCCCTGATAATACGCATGATGACCTCTTCGCTGGATGCGGTACCTGTTCCTGCAAGGTACGGGTCGATCTCCTTGTTGACAGGGCAGGCAACGGAACAGTTTCCACAGCGCTTGCACAGCTCAGGATCGATCACAACATGAAAGGTAGATGCATAGGACGTCTGATCGATCTTCTGAACTTCAAGCAGTCTGCCCGCAGTCAGGACGTCCTCCGGGCACGCCTCAACACAGAGTCCGCACCTGATGCAGTGACCGAGATAGATGTGCGGCATCCAGGTTTCCCCATCACGAAGAACGTCGATGGCCCCGGGAGCCGGACAGATCATCTTACAGGCAAAACAATGGGTGCAGGCGTTCTCCGTTGTCTGCGGGAAGCCCCGAAAATGAGCAGGAGTCTCCAATGGAGCGGTCTTCACAAAGAAAAATTTCCGCAGCCATTCCGACCGGATAAATTCCTTCAGATACCAGATTACCGACAAACTCATGATTACCTCTCATTACATGCGATACAGGGGTCCGAACTGATGTATGTCGAGGTAACATCAGCGGCCGAAAGTACACCTTTGATCATATAATGGGCGCATGCCTCTATGTTCATAATCGACGGCGTCCGGATCCCGATATTCATTACCCTGCCGTACTCATCGGTCGTTATCTGGTACGTGAGTTCACCGCGGGGCGCCTCTCCGGCCCAGCGCGACGTCCCGGCAATCACTTCACCACCTCCCCTGATTTTCCCCAGCTCCAGCCGGTCAAGACATTCACGGATGAGAGCGGTGCTCTGGAAGACTTCATCGAACCTGACCATGATGCGTGCGTAGTTGTCCCCCTCCGTATAGACCACCGGGGTAAAATCAAGGCGGCGGTACGTCGGATGGTCGAGACGGCAATCATGCGTAAGGCCGCTGGCCCTTGCCGTCGGGCCGACCGCATGTGACTCAATGGCCTCTTCCCTGGTGAATATCCCCACCTCTTTGCTCCTCAGTGCAATCAGGGAACCTGTTTTGAACATGGTTACAAACCGGGTCAGTTCGCTATCGATCGTATCGACCGTCTCCTGTAACCACCGGGCATCTGCTTCGGAGAGATCAAACCTGACCCCGCCGGGGATGATATAGGAACAGGTAACACGGGCACCGGTGAGGCGTTCAAGCGCATCCATTGCCGTCTCCCGCAGGTTGAGAAGATACATGGCAAGTGTTTCATGCTCAATGGTGTAACAGTAGGAATAGTTGGCCAGGAGATGACTCTGGATACGATCCAGTTCATTGACGATAACACGGAGATAGGCGGCCCTGTCAGTCAGGCTGATATCGGATATCAGTTCCACCCCCTCGATAAAAACCATGTTATGAATGACCGAACAGATACCACATACACGCTCGGCAAGGAACATGACTTCCTGCCACGGTCGCCCCCGCATGATCCGTTCTATCCCTTTTTTCACATAGCCAAGCTCGATCTCGGCATTCAGAACATACTCTCCCCGTGTTTCACATTTTATCCGGCATGGCTCCTTGAATACCGGATGCACGGGACCAATGGGAAGGGATACATCAACCGTTCGCTTCATTCGTTACCACCCTCATAATCTTTGAAGACCACCGGCGCAAGCGAGAGGACCGCCTGCAAAATTTCCGTTGGACGGGGGGGACATCCGGGAACCTCGGCTCCGATAGGAATATGTTTTCGCACCGGAGGGTCCACGTAGCTCCCCTCACGATTGAATACACACCCTGAAATCGGACAGTTGCCGATGGCAATTGCCACCTTGGGTTCCGGAATCTTCTCCCAGAGTTCCATGAGTTTGTCCTCCCACTGGGGAGAGAATGCCCCCGTGATCAACAGCACATCCGCCTCCCGCGGATTGTTGTGGACATAGATGCCGTACTGTTCAATATCATACCGTGGAGCAAGACATGCAAGAATCTCAATATCGCACCCGTTGCAGGATCCAACATTGACATAACAGACATGTATCGACTTCGATCGTACCGTATTTTTGAGATCCTGTAATCTGCTCATCTTCGTATCATCTCCCTGATTGCCTCCATTCCCGCTTCATACGCCTCTGCTTCGGGAATTCCTTCACTGATCTGAGATCGCACGCTCGCTTCGACCGCCTTCATCTCCTCTGGTGAGAGCATGGGAATGCAGACGGTTAAAAGACGCATTCCCAGCTGTCGTTCCATCGGGTCACGGGGACTGTCCTCCGCTTTCCAGACCTCATAGCGGGCGGGAATATTTTCCAGAAACGACATGTCGCACTCTTCGATCATCTTCCTCCGGATCGCCTGCCTGCCAAGACCATAGTGCTCTGCCAGTTCGGCGAGTACCGTCTCGTGCAGCGGGCTGGTGACGATGATATACTTCATCTGCGAAAGATCCCGTTCATAGAGATATTCGACCATCAGACGATACCCCCGACAACAAGCATTGCATACAGTCCAAAGAGTCCGACACATATCCACAATATGACCATCTCTGTCTTCTTCAGTATCTCTTCGTCTGAAATCCATGCAATTCCGGTCAGGATGATCAACACGACTCCGAGAGCGAGTGCCTGTAGAGAAATCTCCGGGTGGGAGATTACCTGCCACACGGCAATAATGAGGTAGGCAATCAGGCCTCCGGTCAGTATTTTTTTGATCTGTATCATGCGATCAGCCCCAGAATGGCCATCCAGGCCACAAGAATGACAATCACTATCAATTGCACCGTCACGCTGTCATACGGGCTGAGCATGGGCGATACCGCACAGACAAAGGACATTGATAGCAGGATAATGAGCATCGCAATAAAGAGCATCACAGGAGACATTGCTCCCCAGAATAGCAATACGAAAGTCATCAACAGGACGACGGTTCGTATGCCATCGGATATTTCAAGGCCTGCACGCCATGCACCAAAATGCTCGGTACGATAGCCACTCACAATCTCTTTTGCTTCAATAATGGAGAAGGGCCCGTAATGCATCTTTGAGAGGGTGATGATATACATTGCAATCGCTGCGGGAAGAAGACTGAAGAGGAGAGGGCCGTTATCAGCCTGATACTGGATAATATCCGAGATCATCAGGGATCCGGTGAAGAAGTAGATGCCGGCGATCACCGCAAACAGGGGGAGTTCAGACGAGGCGGAGATGACGGAACGGATACCACCAAATTTTGAATAGGGGGACCCGGGCGATAATCCCGTTCCGTGTTCTACCAGTTTTTGCAGCATGTATATGCCAAACAACATCAGCAGGCTGCCGCCAAGGAGTACGAGGTACAACGCTCCGACCCATATCGCAATGGCTATAAAAACGATGCCAATGTACAAGATTTTACTTGCACTACGGGGAATCCACGTCTCTTTAAAGGAAAATTTCAGGGTATGAAGAATTTCCTGCCAGATGGGGGGGCCGGGCCGGCCCTGTATCCGTGCAATGACTTTTCGGTGTATCCCCATGTATAAAAGCCCGAGAAACGGTGCTGCAATCAGATAACCAATCATATTTTTCAGTACCCCATAAACGGATAGTCTTCTTCTCCATCCCGGTATTTCCAGAGATGCATAGTTCCCAGAACGAATGCCGGCAGTGAAATAACACAGATGAGTGCCTGCTGAAGGTCTGACAAGTAACCGGCATAAGGTCCGATTCCTCCAATAACGAGCCCAATCAGCGCGAAAACGGTTATTAGCTGAATACTTTTTCTCTTCATGGCACATCACACTGTAAGGATTATCTCCACTACCCTCAGAAACATCAGAAGGGAACTCACATGGATCATGAGAACGTACGGTGCACCCGGTGCACGGGTCAGTTCTGCCTTTGCGACATAAAACGGAGCCATTCCTTCTCCCATTACCCCAACCAGAATCAGGGCTCTTGCAATCCATGGCATTGCGGGTGCCATTGCGGAGAGTTCCCAGATTGAAAGCGTCCCTGTCGCAGCAAGCGTGATTGCTGCCGCGCCAAACAGGGGAATCGTTGCAAGCATCGCGACGATGCCATAGTTAAAGGCCGTATTCTGGACCTGGCTGTTTTTCACCGATGCCGTAATGCCGATGATACAGACCCCTACCATACTGACAAATAGGGTGAAATTGAATACGTCTCCGCTGGTCACCGCTCCCATCGTGGCAATACCACAGGCAATTGCCATGAACCGCCTGAAATGGAGATCCTTGCCCGTTACTTCCTTTGCATATAGTGCATCTGTTCCAAAGACTATATCCATCGATTTTTCCGGTCTTGAATAGATACAGACGAGCGTAAAGATCAGTGCAAACAGGAACAGGGCCGCTGTGAAGGGAGAGAAATACGCAACAATATCTCCGAACGGCAGGACAAATAATGCTTGTCCGCCGATACTGGATGATGCCAGTTCAAACATCCTTCTCACCCCGCATTGTTCCAATAAGTGACATCTTTGCGGTCACTTTGGCAAGGATTGCTCCTCCGGCCAGCATAACTGCAAAGAACCAGTATTCGGGAACGACCATAAAGATAAAGAAAGCAACAATCCAGAGTGCCCATGCATATCCTGATACGGTCTCAACAAGGGCAAACCGCTCGGTCTGTTTCTTTCCCATGAGATAAAAGATCATTCCTGTGCCGGCAACAGCACCTCCGGTAAATCCGGAGAGTACAATGCCGTATCCTACAAGGATGACCGCGATGATTGTCGGTGCGGTGTCAAGTACTTCAATTCTGAATGGTTGTTGTACCGGACGGTTCAGGTGTTCACGGACAAGATAGATCTCAGAGAGTGCCAACAGTTCAGAGATGCCAACGACAAGACCGGGGATGATGAGTGCTTCTGCGAGGTCGGTTGCGATGAGTGCAATGACGGCAAGGGCCGAGACTTCTCCCAGGTCCGCAATGATGAGCCGGTGGATATCATTTTTCTCCCGGAATGCTGCAACAAAGGTGATGACGATAGCAACAAAGGCGACAATAAGGCCGATTGCGTATTCATCCATCATTTTTCTTCTTCCCTCCGGTACAAAAATGAGGCGATGGCAAAGGCCGTGAACAGAATACTCGTCTCAACGATGGTGTCCATCCCCCGGGTGTTGTAGAGAATTTCATCTATAATGCCACCCGGGTGAGAGACGATGGTGGTACCAAGATAGAGGTTTGAGACGGCCATAAGAGCAGAGAGTGGGGTGAGGTACGCTGTCACAGATCCCAGGTTTGGAGAATTTTGGGGGTATTGTGCCATTACTTCGGTTGTGCCAAACGGTTCTCCGCCCCGGTCATAGGGATTCAGAGATGAAGACGTATTGATATTTTTGGGGTAGATCTGCGTGTCTTCATATCCGATGGGCACAGCGATGAAACTGATGAGGGCAATGGCGGCTAATGCAATGACGATAACTGAATAAAGGGCAATCAGATTATCGATATCTGACATATAGCGGGAAAGCCACCTAATCACAGGGCTCACCCCGTTCAATGACCCGTATCAGGACGATGGTGGCTATCGCTGTTACGGCAACAAATGTCAGAAGAGCGATGGTCTCATTGTATGCAAGCATGACAAGCATCAGACCGGTTCCGGCAATTTCAACATGAATCAGACGGGAAATATAGTCTCTTTCACGCGGGAATGCGGATGCCGCGACTCCTGCGAGAAGGATAATAAACCCAAGGATGAGTTCAGGATTCATCTGTGTTCCTCCCGGTGGCCTGAAGAATAAATATTGTGGTCAGGGGCATAATGATTGCGACAAGAATTGCCACATCAAGATAGCCCTTGAGTACAATGAGAGGAATCACTCCCCCCATCATGACGGCAAGCCCTATCAGTTTGTCAAAGGGGCTCGCCCTGAGGTATGTGGTGATGGTACCGAGGAGGGCGATTATGCCGAAGATAATGATGATATACTCCATCATGTCCGCTTCACCCCTCCTGCCCAGGTGCTTGCGATGGCATTTGATTCAAGGGTCGAACCGACAAAATATGCCGCGGCTGCAAAGAGCGCCATAATATCCGGAATCAGAAGGACAATCGACCCTGCAATCGCAAAATTGAGTACATTAAGATAGAGGAGTTTACGGGGTGTCTCCGATTCAAAAACCACCCTCGCGGCAGCATACAACCCAATCAATGCACAGACCAGAAGAGGAATCATGACCGCCACCCCCAGAATCTGCCGAGGAGCCTGCTTGCCAGCAGGTGGGATATCCCCTGTATCGTTAGAATCGCAATAACCATCCCGGCTATGCACTCCGCCGCAGTAATGCCTGCCATTCCCAGTCCATACACCATAAATGTCGCAAGAACCGCACCGGTTGTTCCGGCATAGCCGGGGTCATGGCAGATGCGGTTTCCGACAAAAACGAGGACTGCAGCGGTAAGGCCTCCTCCTATCCCCGCTACATAGACCCCGCAGGCAGCAAGAAGCGTTCCGGCGGATGCATCCGGCGAACATACAATATTACCCATCATAGAACCGCCGTTGAGGTCACCCCCCGCTCTGCTCACCGAGGAGGCAATCGCATCAGCACCACTCACTCCTCCCTTTTCTGGAAGCCTGAACGCCACATCGACCACAATAAAGAGAAGCCAGCACAGTACTGCCGCGATGAATATATTGACCAGTTCACCCAGCATCTATAAACTCCAGATGTGTAGGTGTTTTCACCAGAGCTGATTAAATTTTCCTATTCTCACAATTTTTCTCATAAATTCGGTAAAATCGGATTTTCCGATTGAATCAATCAACGGTTCGACAGAAACGTATGGAATGGGCCTGAACCGGAACAGGATTGGAATAATTCGTAAAATACGCCCGAATTTTATTTTTATCCCTGTGAAGACGGTTTTTTAAGATATTTTATTATTATATTATACTTCAGCAATGGTTTTCACCTATGCAGAAGCATGTACGTACAGCATCATGGCAACCCCACTGACCAAGACCGAACGTATCAGCATCGCGCTCATTGCCCTCATACTGCTGGCGGCATTCGTCATCTTCCTGCCCATATTCGACGTCATCATCATCGGCATCTCTCTTGCGGTCGTGGTCATGCCACTCAAGACCTGGCTTTCACGTATGATGACGGAGAGTCTGGCGGCACTTCTAACGACCATCACCGTCGGCGTCTTTATCTTTGCGGCACTGGGCTTTGGCGTCTATATCATCTACCAGAATGTGGAGTATCTCTCTGATATTCTCATCATCATCATCGATGCCGTGAAAGGGATACAGTTCCCCGGCTTTTCCATAGAGGAGCCGACGTCTTCCGTCGACGTCACGGGATTTCTCGAGGCACAGATGCAGTTTTTTGAAACGAACTTATTCGGCTTCCTTACGTCGTTTACCAGCCTGATCTTCAAAGGCATTATTCTCTTCCTGACGCTCTTCATCTTCACCTACCGGGGAGACTACATCTGGAGCGAACTTGCGAAGGGAGTACCCGATTCCCTTGCCAGTTTCATCCGGCGCCTGAAGGAGATCGGGGTCAACACCCTCTACTCCATCTATATCGTCCACATCGCAACGGCGGTTATCACGTTCGTTCTTGCGATTCCCTTCTTCTATTTCCTCGGGTACGGCCACATCGCCTTCTGGGCGCTGGTGGTCGCCATCTTCCAGCTAATCCCGATCATCGGCCCGACGCTGATCATGATCTTCCTCGGGTTCTATGCGCTCTCCCTCGGTGATTACCGGGGGGCCGCCCTCATCGCCGTCATCGGCTACCCGGTGGTCTGCGCCGTGCCGGACCTCTTCTTCCGTCCGTGGCTGATGGGGGAACGGTCCGGGATTCATCCGGCGATCATGTGGATCGGGTTCTTCGGCGGCATCTGGCTCCTTGGCCTCGTCGGGTTCATCGTCGGCCCGCTCATCCTCGCCTTCCTGGTCACCGGCGGCGCCGAGTTCCTCGTCATTATGAAGGCGGCAAAGAAGCGGGGATGGCTCGCCAACGAGCAGCCGGACAAGCCGGACGGGCCCGCATCGTCCACTGCGTCCGGGCAGAAAAACGACTTCTGAGAGCAGGCACCGCCTGCATTGACCACCCTCTTTTTATGCTGACAACCCCTCTGGTCCGAACCAATCCCATTCATCCTGGTATTGTGCATTCAATCCGGCTTTTGGACAGTTATAGGATAATCCCGCTTTTTCGTCATATATTCCATTCTGTGCAAATGAAGGCATGAAATAATGGCTCATTCGTCAAAGTTATCAGATAGCCCCAAATGCAGTATCCCGTCTTGACAATCCCTGAAAATGATTAAATATTTCCTATGGATACTTAGACCAACTGCTCTGACCATGCCACACTCCGGTTTCCTCCGTCCGGAGACCCATCGAGATCCATACGTCTCCCTGTGAAACATATCATCAAGGCCATACGACCGTCAGCAACCACCTTCAGACACCAGGAATACACGCGACCCGGAGTTCAAAAGGCATCTGGACCAGGCCCGCATACAGGGCTGTGAATCAGAATCAATCAGGCAGGTGGTGAACTATGGACAACATTACATTCCTCTGGATAATCTGTATCGCCGTTGTGGGACTGGTCGTGACAGGAGCTTCTGCTGGAGACGTTTCCGCAGACGCCTTTCTCACGTTCGAGGAGTTTGCAACGGACACCTACATCTCTGATCAGTACGCATCCGACCACATCCATTTCATGAGTGATTCGGCAGGTGGCGGCACCTACCGGGCGGCACCCCGCATTGTCACGCACGGAGCGGCAAAGAGCCCGACGCATGTCCTTGTCAACGGCTATTCCAGTTGGGAGCTCTCCAACAGCGAGAATGTGTCACTCATGATATGGTTCGACAAACCCATCTCAGGGGTCGGGATGTGGCTGGGAACGGTTCCTGACACGACAGGCACCGGCGGGGCATGCCCCGGCCCCATCAACGCCACCGTCTCCGCCTATTCCTGTACGGGCATCCCGCGAGGAGAGAAGAATGTGACGGTCACCTCTGCATTCGATACGCCATGCGAGATCGATAACGAAGAGGATGGCTTCTCTGTCGTGGTCATCGATTACGGTGGTTCCCTCTGTCCCGAGGCAATCGACGATCTTGCCTATAACTACGCGACGGGGCCGGCATCGGTCTGCAACGAATCCGCGTTCATCAATATGGGGATCCGAACCCCGGTTTCTTCCTGGGAACGCATCACCGTAAACGAAGCGAACCAGACAATTGGGGGGGTCATCGGTACGAGTGGAATCCTAAAATCCGTGCAGGTCGACGGCATACCGGCACAGGCCTACCTCAACAGCTCCTTCTCATCGGATCTCTATCGGTTCTGGTTCGACTTTACCGGGAAAGTCACATTAAAGGAAGGGGCAAATACCGTCACCGCCTACGCAGAGAACCTCTATGGATCCACGGCAAGCGACCAGATATTCCTCGATCTGGGGACGCCCGATGCGGCAACGCTCGATGCGTTCCATCTCACCCAGCGCGGGGTGATGCAGAACACCAATTGTGATATCGATGAACCGCTGGTTGCGGGAAAATCCGCCATCATACGAATCGATCTCGATGTCACCGCCACAGGGGTGCCCTCCTATGCCTCATGGGTGGAGATGACCGTCTGGAAACAACAGACGATTGGACCAGATACGATGGTCGGCACCCTGCAGGGCTGGCTCTACTCCCCGTTGGTGAGTGGATTTGATTCCCCAACGGATATGGCATCCGTCCATTTCTGGGTGCCGGGAGATATGCTCAGCCCCGCGGGGAGCTACAAATTTACCTTCCAGCCGTATGCGGGAATGAACGCCATCGACGACCCCCTCACCGCAACGTGCAACGGCGAGGACTACTATACCTTCGAAGAGACGAGGGACATCGAAGCGATCGTCCTCCCGGTGGAAGCCAGTTTGTATTCCCCCCGTCTGATGGGCACCAACCACACCGAGTACACCCTTCGCCAGATCTATGCTCTGACACGGACCTATCCGGTACAGGACTCCGGAAGCGGCGGTTTCCATTTTTATGAAGTGGATCCGTTTTCCCTTTGTGACGGCACCATGGCAACCGTCAACAGCACACCGGATTACTGCAAGGGGACCGGATTTGAATGGACCTTCATTGATCATGATGCCAGCGGCAACCTCACCCGCGCCGATGCCGCTGCCGTGACCAATGCAAGCATCGATGCCTGCGGCAACCAGGATGATCACCAGATCGGCGGGGCGGTGCAGAGCGGTGCGACCTTCACCTACGCCTTCGACACTGCCCTCGGGATCTACCGTGCAGGAGCACACCCGAAATGGAAGAATGCGAAGTTTGCCATCCCCCTCGACAGCGATCATGACGGGACGATTGACACGGATGATCTCTCCCATTATATCGCCGAGTTCTACGACGACAAGACTGATGCCTGGACGACGGATATGAACCTCTACGATCAGGGGGAGACCTTCCGGTTCTTCATCGATGCCGACGGGGATTACTGTAACGACGAATCAGACGAGACGCAGGCGGACATCCGTCTTCTCTGGAATAATCAGCAATCCATCCTCTGGGGACCGGTCGCGGATGCACGGGCCGCATTCTGTGACGAATGGATATGTGAGGATGATTTTCCCCTCGCCACCTTCTGGTTCCCGGACGAGCTCGTGGCACACGATTCGAGGTTCGGCGACATCGGCCCCGGTCAGGGGAACTGCGGCAACGGCAATGGCGGGCTTTACTCATGGATAAAGATGAGAAACGCATCGGCCCTCCCCCATGAATTCGGGCATAATATCGGCGGCCTGTCCGAACTCTATACCTCAACCGCCGGCACGTGTAAACGTGCCGATCCCGCTGCTGATGACATGGCAACCAAGGAGAAGGCATGGGCCGTCTATATCGACACCGAGAGTGTTGCTCCGGGCGATGTCTACGCCGTGATGGGGCTCGATGCCGCCCCAGACCGTGTGGTGCACTATCAGGACGATTACCAGGACCTCTTCGATACCCTCAGGGTATCGTCATCCTCTGCCGTGAAAGCGGCGGCCGTCCGAACGGATGGCGAGCGGTTCGTCCTCACGGGCTGGATCAATATCGCCACGAATGACCACGACCTCCACACCGACCTGATGACGGGATTGCCGCTCACCGATGTGGATGACACCAGCCCCTATTCGATGGTATTCGGGAGAGGGGCAGATATCCTTGGGGAATTCTCGTTCTCCATAGAGGATGAGCTCTCCGTTGTCGAAGGATCGCCGGAGGATTATCCCGTCAGTCTGATCCCGGTACAGGTCGTTACCCCACTTCCCGACGGGACGACGTGGGTGGAGGTCAGGTACCTTGAGACGGTGCTTGAACGATTCGTCCGCTCGGAGGGAACACCGACCGTTACGCTCACCACACCCGCAAAGGGTGACACATACGGCGGGACGGACCAGGTCATGATCAGATGGACATCCTCCGATCCCGACGGCGATGCCCTCACCCACACCATCCACTACTCGCCCGATGGCGGTGATACATGGCGGGTCGTCGCAACCCGTGTCGGAGGGACGGAGTTCGCATGGGACCTCGCCACCGCCCCCGCGACGAAAGGGATGGGGATTATCCGTGTAGTAGCCTCGGACGGGTTCAACTCCGCCGAGGACGAGAACGCCGTCGGCTTCAGCATCGGGGGCAAACCCCCGATAGCCATCATTGTAGAACCCCATGACGGCAGAACGGTACTCGAATGCAGTAAAATCATGCTCAGGGGATATGCCTACGATCCCGACGGGGGCAGCCTGACCTCTTCCTGGTATATTGACGAAAGTCCGAAAGGCACTGGCACCCGTGTGGACGTTGCACCGCTGGAACCGGGGATGCACACCGTACGGCTGGAGGTTTCCGACCCGCAGGGACATACGACAATCCGTGAGGCGGCCATCACCGTGCTGGCGGACTCCGACTGCGACGGGATGACGGACGACTACGAGGATACCTTCGGGCTGCACCCGGGCTACACCGCGGACGCTGCCGATGACAACGACGGCGACGGCCTCATCAACTTCGACGAGGCCCGGTACGGGACGAATCCCCACAATCTCGATACCGACGGTGACGGGGTGAGCGACGGCGATGAGGTTGCCGCGGGCACCGACCCCCTCGATGACACCGGGCAGCCACCGGTGGCAAATGCAAACGGCCCCTACCAGACGAACGAGGGCACGCCGGTCACGCTGGATGCCTCCGGTTCCTGGGACCCCGACGGGGACAAGCTTTCCTATCGCTGGGACCTGAACGGCGATGGTTTCTGGGATACAGCATGGTCGGCAGATCCCACGCTCACGTACCTCTGGTGCGATGACTACACCGGGACGGCATACGTCCAGGTCGTTGATGTGACAGGCCTCACCAGTACCGCCTTCGCCTCTGTTCAGGTCGAAAATGTGGACCCGGAGGCCGGTATCGACCTCTATCAGCCGAACAGGCAGTTCATCCTGCCGCTGTTGCCTACGACCGGTGACGCGATCATCACCGATCCCGGATGTGACAGCTGGACCTATGCATGGGACCTCAACGGGAACGGGACGATCGATGCCACCACCCGCAATGTTACGTATGTCTACCCTGCGCCGGGGACGTACACGATGGAGCTCACTGTCACCGATGATGACGGGGGGACGGACACCGTCGCCATCCAGATTATCGTCGCCACCTTTGCCGAGGCAAGAGAGGATCTTGCAGACTATATCCAGGGACTTACTGATGATGCCTTCAAAGGAAATGCCGACCAGCGCAGGAAAGCATTCGCCAATATGTTCATCGCCCTCGACGCGATGATCGCCGACGAGGAATGGAACGGGTTCGTGCAGGCCCTTAACAACAATATACGCGAGAAGGCGGACGGGTATGTCGACGGCAAGGCAAAGGACGACTGGATCGTCGACGAGACCGCCCAGGAGCACATTACCCGGAAGATCGACGACATCACCGCCTATGTCCTGATGATCATGCCGGTGGGAACCGACGGAGCGGACGGAGCGGACGGAACGGACAGCAAGGAAGTCATGACCGCGGAAGATAAAACAGGAACAGGAGCAGAAGCAAACATGAGCGGGGGGACGGAACAATTGAAACCGGAGGAAGAGAACGGAGAGCTCCCCAAGGACAATGAAACCGAATAACAATCACCTTCTTTTTCTCTTCGGCTTCTCCGTTCTCCCGGTCGGTCTCACATTACCTATTTCGGCAGAATGAGAATTGGTCAGGGCAATTTTGCAGCCCTTTATACAGGCATTTGAACAGGCATTTGAACAGGCATTTGAACAGGCATTTGAACAGGCATTTATCCAGAAAACCGTCCATGAATCAGTCCCAATGAGAGCACTTAAATTTGCAAAGGGGAAATAGAATGATGCATCCTGCGAGGGTTGCCGAGTTGGTCAAAGGCGCCGGGTTTAGGGCCCGGTCTTGTAGAAGTTCGCGGGTTCGAATCCCTCCCCTCGCATATTCTCGCATTTTTTGGGTTATAGTTATCTGGTTAATCTGCAACTTTTTAATTAATCTGATTAAAAGGCAAAAATTTCAATACTGATTAATATTGGAGGATCAAGTCACGGTGATTTGATTAATCACACAACATTTATTGTATCAAAATCTGATCTCGTTAAAAATGACAATATGGGATTTTTTCAGACCCGATCGGTGGAAGATCGGCATCGCGGTTGCAATCTGGCTGTTTTTGGCGAATCTCATCTACTGGGCACCGTATATTAAATATGATCTCGGCAGCAATATCGATTACCTGTATTTCATCCCTTTTATTATCCTCTATGAAGTGTACTTGGCTATTTGGAGCATCATTCTGTATCCCTTCGGGTGTTCGGTGATGGAGATCTACCGGGCACGAAAAGCCGGGAGACCGATTGAAAATAAGATTCTTACTGCCCTTGGAATTCTTCTATTTTTAGCTGTTGCCTATATACTGGTTCTAGTGATATTGATTTCTTATTCAAATCAACCACCACCGATACCCAGCGAATATACCTATTATTAAGGGGTCTCATCGAACGGCACAATGGGCGAATCTGCGTGGAGGTTGAGCAAGGAAGGGCTCAAAATTCCATTTCACCCTCCTGTTGTCAAGTGACATCCCAAGGGGCAGAGGGCCATCATTAAATTTTAATATTTTCAGATTTTATTCCATCCTTGAATCCTCTCCATAACATGAGCTTTCATCGTAAACGGCTTCCCGCTCTTTGCATTCTGCTTCAAATAATGAAGAGTACCTTTTGAAAATCCCATGCTCTTCCAATCTGAATATGAAATATTCTTAATTAACTCTCTCAGTTCCCGCTCATTCACAAACACCTGAGGCTTCTTCACGTCAAGAGCCTGTTCACTGACGCTGTTGGCCTCCTTCCCGATGTGAATCACACCATCCGCGACAATATGCTTCCGTTCCAAAAAACCAACATCCCCGTCAAACTTGTGTTCGGGATGGTCAAGATATTGGAGAATCGCCTTTCCCAATCACTTGAAATATCGCGTCCCTTCCATCATCTCGCCTGACTGGTAATCGGTAAAGGGCCGGTGAACGGCTTCCTGGGATTTCTTGGAAAACGGGCGAGGAGGTTCACCGATTTTCGGTCCTCTTCAACTACGTGAAATTCTACCCTCAAACCAGCATAATGCTTCCAAACTGAGAAAAGGACACCCCTTTACAGACCCGAAATACGGCCATTTAGGGCGTTTTTTCAGGACATTTTGGGGGTTCAAAAAAATAAGCCAATATATGCGAATTCAGGAGGAATAAAGAGATTTCCAAGGGTTATACCAGCCCTGTACTGGCGGGAAATATCCGGAGGTGCTGAGGGTAGGGGAAGGGTGCGATCCGGCCGCATTTCGCGTCTGTGTCGGTTGTTTATATGGCCCGAATTCCCGGAATAAAGTCCTATTTAAGCGTTTCTTATGCAAACGGGGGATCGAATATCCTGCTCAGGGGGCCCTTGTCCGAACAATTCGTTCCGGGATTCGGATCACCATTTTATGATTTCTTCCAATCCGGACACCAAACACCATTTCATAATTGATTTATAGCCCACATCGCCTAGACTTGATAATCGAGACCTTCGAAATGATTCGTCTCTGACCATCATTCCCCATAACGGAGATATGCACATGAAACCATCACCATCCCGCCTGATACTCCTCGGCATCGCCCTGCTCGGCGCAGCCGTGCTCGTCTGCGGCTGCACCGACATCACCGAAGCAACGGAGGATCAGCCCGTCCACGTCACCGCCATCTGCGAAGTCCTGGTCATCGACAAGGACGGAACTCCTGTATCCAATGTCCCGGTCTCATTCAATTCGATCAAGTTTACCGGAACAGCGATGCAGGACGGCAGTGAATTCAATTTCCAGCGTCCGACGGAAGCGAATGGAAAGACGACCTTCACCGTCGGCTATAACCTCCGCGAGCGAAACATCGGCTTCACCGTCGAGGATAGCATCTCGCTGTCCGCATCCATCCCCGGCGATATCAATGGCGGTGCCATCATCGGCTACAATGAGGCAAAGAGCCAGGCGGGAGGAACGGGTGCCGCAGTGATCACCAAAACGATCACACTCCAGATCCCCTATGGGGTAAAATAACTCCCATTTTTTGAGGCAACCTCCCGACCACCACGCAATCCACCTGTATTCCTGTATTCTGATTCACGCAATCGGTATACGAATTTCTTTGAACCACTACAAACAGTCCCCCCATATTCTTCAGGCACAGGCCATGAGGGTGGGACCGGAAGACGACCTCCCGATCCTATCGAGATTCATAACGGCAGGGCGGGCAACGAACCTGACCGATCCATCCTCACCGAAACCTGATCGTAATCTCCTCCGATCAGTTCAAAAACAGAAAAAGAGATCAGTAGTATATCATCGGCCAGATCACGTGCCACAGGCCATAGTCCGTCAGCCTCCAGATCACCGGGGCCAGGAAGCCATATTTCCTGAACAGGGTGATGGGGATGAGGTTGCCGGCAAATATGAAGATGAAGAGTCCGGCTCCGACCATCATGCCGGGAAGAAGTCCCATCTAGTACATGCCGGTGATCTGCATGACCGGTTCCCACAGGCTTGCAAGGACCGCCACCAGAACAAAAACCTCACCCTGCCGCTTTCCTTTCAGGAGAACATTGGAAATCAACCAGGTCAGAAAAACGACCGGGATGAGATGGTAGAGGATCTCAAGGAATATCCCGCCGCTGACATACACGGGAATGGAAAACGGGAACGGGACATGGATATTGGGCAGGCCCATTGCCAGACCGACCAGTATTTCTACAAAAGCAAACGCAACACCCAGGAGAACCGGATACAGCAACCGTTCCTTGTTCGGGATTTTTTCATCCCAGATATCCGGAAATCCGGTCTTTCCGGCAAGTTGTATCGCAACAAATCCAAACAAGGCGGCAAAAATTATCGCCGGCCATGTCCCGGTCCAGTTCTGTACGATCGGGTGGTCCACCCCAAAGTAGGTCCAGACCCCTTTGCCGAGAATCATCAATGATACGAGAACGAGAAAAGTCGTATCCGATTTCGTCAGCTTCTCCACGGTAATATTCCGGTCAGATACTTTAAGGTGTTTTCCGGTGGTCTGAACCGGGTCAAACCACCGGGCACATGCCATCTATCTAACCGTCGATAGCCGTGTATTCCCCTTCGCTGATTTCACCTCTCCGGCGGACCGCAAGGAAGGATTTCATATCCTGAATTATCCCTCCTTCTCCATCAAATCCCCTCTCCTGCTCCCAAACTCGGTAATTATTTATACTTTACCGGTAGGGATGATTTATTGCCTTATTTGGAGGAATGACGTTGAAATCTCAGAAAACACCAATGACCAGCGAACCCGGTACCTGCGTCCGGTATCCTCATCTCATCCGTTATGTTTCTGCTATCGTTCTCATTCTGTGTCTTCTCATCCCTGTCGTAAGTGCCCTTGCGACCTGCACATCGCCGTGCGAGTGTATGCGGGAGGAGGAAGCAATTGAACGATTCGGCCGCGGAAATTATCTGCAGTGTAACGATGAGCCCTGTGGATACATCATGCTTGACCGGACCACGATGATCCCTGAGTACTGCTTCGGACAGCTGGAAATTCCAATCACCCGGGTCATTTATACCCGGACACCAACCCCGACGCCGACCTCCGCACCCACAAAGGTCCCGGGCCTGCTGGTGACCGCCACGCCGACACCGACCGCCACGTACACGATGGCACCGGTAATAATGGAGACAGTTGCCCCGACCCCGACGATCTATAAAGTCTCCCCTACCAAGGTGATTGATGCTCTTGAAGATTCGGACGGTGACGGAGTCTATGATTTCCAGGACAACTGTCCGGCGGTCCCGAATTCCGACCAGATCGACTCTGAGGTCGAGGTGCAGTGCGGCCCCCCGCCTTCCATCAACTCACCGCCTGCCTGTTTCCCGGTCGTTGTCGGGGACGGGGTCGGGGATGCCTGCGACAACTGCCAGTGGGTCATCAACCCTGACCAGGCAGACGTCGACAAGGATGGAGAAGGCAATGCCTGCGACTGTGATGACGGCATCCAGGGAGGCGCCGAAGGCGACATCGACTGTGGCGGGACCTGCCCCCTCCCCTGCAATATCTGCACCGCCCCGGTGCTCCCCGCGGCGTTCGATTACCTGGAGTGGAAGGGCAAAAACTGGCTCACCCCGGTGAAAGACCAGGCGGTCTGCGGGTCCTGTTATGCCCACGCCCCGATCGGTGCGATGGAGGCGAAGTACAACCTCGAGAAGAATTCGCTCCTGAACATCAACCTGGCCGAACAGGAATACGTCTCGCCCTGTTACGCGAGTGTGGGGTCCTGCATGGGAGGGTCCATTACCGCGGTACTTGACCACCTGAAGAATGACGGCGTCCTCACCGAGGCATGCTTCCCGTACACGTCCACGAACTGCGTCCACCACGAAGCAGACCCGAAACCCGACGATCCCGGCCACATGAAAATGGTCTGCAACTTCGCCGGCCACTGCTCACAGCCACAGACCTGCACACCCTGTGCAAATATCCCCCAGACCTGGTCGATCGCAAATTACCAGTCCGCAACGGGTACCATTCAGGAGATGAAACGCAACCTCGCCTGCAACGGCCCCCTTGCCGTCTGTTCCGGCAGCTGGTGGCACTGCGTGTTGCTTGTCGGATGGGATGATGCACAAAATTCATGGATCGTCAAGAACAGCTGGGGGACCGGCTGGAGAGACAACGGCTACGGGTTCATCGCCTACGACAGTGATATCGGGCAGGAATTCCTGACCAATGCCTACGCGGTCAATGGCGTGGGGGTGACCTTATGAAGCACTCACGACTCATCATCGCCCTTCTGGTCGGAGCGGCCCTCCTCCTTCCTGGTGCGGCGGCGCTCCTGAACCCGGCTGCCGTCTACTGCGACGGACTGAACTATACCTACACCGTCGAGAGCGGCGAGAACGGTGATCGCGGGTACTGCGTCGTCGACGGCGGCGCACGCATCGATGCATGGGAGTTTCTCAGGGGAGAAGAGGGCACCGAGTACGGCTACTGCGAACAGCAGGGATATGATACCAGGACCATCGCCGACCCGGCGCTCTGTGCCGGGGTCTACTCCGACTCCTGTGCCGTCTGTGTCCTCCCCGACGGAAACATCATGGAGGTGACCGCACTGATGGGCCTCTCCTACAAGGAGCCGGACCTCGTGATCGACGGGGCGGCCGCGCCGGTTCAGACGGCAGTACCCACTGCGGCCCCGACTGCCACGGAGACGCCACTCTCCCTCCTCGCACCGCTCGCCGGAGCGGCGGTCGCGTTGATGGTGTTCGGCCGAATGCGAAAGCAATGAGACGAAAGTCTCATCAGCCTCCCCTCTTTTTTCCCAGCCCGGGATCACCCGTCACAAAACCGGAAAAATCCTCTGTCCTCTATTGTGTTGCCAGCAGGGGACCTCCCCTTGAATTCCTCACCGCCGTCTCCTTCCCATCACTCCGCTTCCGGATCCACTTCCCAGAGCCCGAATGCGTTCCCCTCGGTATCCTCGCAGACAGCCAGATAACCGAATTTCTGTACTGGCATTTTCGGGAGCAGCACCTTACCGCCGAGACGGACCACTTCATTCAGGGAGGCGTCGACGGAAGATACCCCGATATAGTTGGTAATTTTTTGATCCGGCATGCCACGTTTTCCCATCCCGCCGCCAATGCCGGGGGACCCGTCCTCGGCAGTGGTACCGATAAGATAGTAATCCGAATAGCCGGGAGCCAGATCAAAGTTCCACCCAAAGAGGGAGGAGTAGAAGTTTTTTGCACGTTTCAGATCGTCAGCAGGCAGATCAAAGTGTACAATCGTCGCCATGATTTCCACCAAACGGGATAGCGGTGCAAACGGGGATTAATGTTCTCCCAAGAGAGCAGAATCCTGCCTGCAATAGATATCTCAAAACAGCGTTCGGGGGATGGCAGGTCAACGGAAACAGGGCAGGAAAAAATCACGGAACTTATCATACCGGATGAGAAATACCAGCTAATGATTATCCCTACACGCCGGGGGTACAGGGTCCGGGGGGTGCACCGCCATCGCCTGTGAATGCACCCAGTGCGGCAACTGCTGCAGCCACATGCAGCTCGTCCACGCCATCACGGAAGACCGCGGCGACTACACATATGTCATATACAACTACTATACCGGAGAAGTGAAGGAAGTACGGGTTGATCCGGACAAGATTGCCCTCTATGAAGACAGGAGCAGTCTCGACAATCTTCCGGAAGCATGCCCCTTTCTGAGGTTTGACCAGGAAAACGGAAAGGCGTGGTGCACGGTCCATCTGACCCGCCCTTCCATCTGTCGTGATTATTGCTGCTGGCGCCTCCTCATTCTTGATGCAGAGGGGCGGCGGGCCGGGCGTGTACTGTACCAGCGCACCTTCCTTTCCGATAGTGCCGCACTCGGGCGGCTCTGGGAGCAGGTGAAGCCGACACTGAACGGGCTTGATGACAAGGAGTGGGATGACGTCGTCATCAGCATGCTCATGGCATCGGGGTACCACGTGCGGCGGTAGCTGTTGGAAAAGGAAGTGCACGATACCTGAACATATGCCTTCTCCGTCCACCATCACAGAACAGCCATCACGGTCGGTTTAGAACGACCGACCGCACCCGCAATTCTCCGAAAACGATAAATCTATCCCGTTATTGTTATCGTCCAAAAACGTAAAATAGTGGTTAATGAAGCCTGAGCACTCATACGCATCACTGAAGATTGAAAATATTGTGGCTTCTGGGAAGATTGCCGATGCACTCGATATCGAATACATCTCCTCGCACCTGGATACCTGCACCCTTGACAAGAAGAGATTTCCCGGGGCAGTCTACCATATTACGGACCCGAAGATCGTTGCCCTGCTCTTTTCTTCGGGAAAGATCGTCCTTACCGGCATCCGTACCAACGAGGAGTTTCACCGTGGGCTTGCGACACTGATGTCCCGATTAGAGGCCCAGGGTGCCACGTTAATCGAATCCCCCCAGGTAGCCATCACCAATATGGTCTGCTCCTATGATACCGGAAAAAAGATCAACCTCAACAAAATGATGCTTACCTTCAACCTGGAAAATATCGAGTATGAACCTGAACAGTTTCCGGGCCTGGTGTACCGGCTCAAGGATCCCAATATCGTGCTCCTGATCTTCTCTTCCGGCAAGATCATCCTGACCGGCGGAAAGATGATCGAGGATGTGAAACGAGCAATCGATAAAATGATCCCCAAATTTAATGAAATCCAATAATCCAGCTCCTCTTTTTCCCGTGAGCCGCATCCGTCAGGAATTTCTTCTGTTTCCCACCACCGGCCCTTCTGCCCCCTCCCCATCATATTAAATAGATACACAGAGATTTCGCAACGTGATATGCCATGGAGATGCTAGCGCCCGGAACACCGGCACCGGACTTCTGCCTGCCAGATGCAAAGGGGACAGAGATATGCCTGCCCACATTCAGGGGCAGATGGGTTGTCCTCTATTTCTACCCGCGTGACAACACCCCCGGATGTACCCTCGAGGCAAAGGGGTTTTCTGAAGAGGTTGACGCATTCAAGGAACTCGATGCAATGATCATCGGGATCAGCAGCGACTCTCCCGAAAGCCATACAAAATTCATTGAAAAACATGACCTGAAGGTCCTCCTCCTCGCCGACCCTGCCCACCGCGTCCTGGAGGCCTATCATGCGTGGCAGCCGAAAAAACTCTACGGCAGGGAGTTTCTGGGAACCGTCCGCTCCACCTATATCATCGACCCCGACGGTATCATACGCGAGGTATGGCCCAAGGTCAGAGTGACCGGCCATGTGGAGAAGGTCAGGCAGCGGCTGGAAGAACTCCGGCAGTCCGGATAATCCATGCGAAACCGGCACCACAGGAAAGGAGGTATGGCAATTCCAGCCTCGGTGATGTGGGAGACCGTCTCTTCGGGACAAAAAATAACTATTTTTCTTCTTCAATGCACGTCATTATCCTGGCCCATGCCGCTGCCTTTTCTTCCAGGCTCAGGCGTGCATTTGCCGGACTCGACGAGGGCAGACTCACGATCCTGATATCCGTCCGGTTCATGACACCGGGGAGGAGCTGGCGCATCCACCGTGTTGCCCCCACCTTCCCGTTCAGGGCAATGCAGACGATGGTCGGGTGATCCTCCAGGAGACCCGCAATGTCATTGGCACGGGGATTTCGTATCGACTGGTCACAGCTGGCATGCCGTTCGCAGGTGGCAAGCACATCCCAGAGTGCTATCCGCCGCCGTTTCAGAGAGGCAATCCGTTCGGCGTACGGCTCGTCTGCCGGCACCCCGGCGATGCGTTCCATGATCTGCCAGAAGTGGTTGCGGGGATTGCCGTAATATTCCCCTTTTTCAAGAGACATCACGCTCGGACTGCTACCCAGAACGAGAACCGCCGGGTCATCCCCGATGACCGGGGCAAGCCCGCAGGTAACCTCCGTACCTGGAACCGGACGTCTACTCCTCATCATACCGGACATAATAGCATATGCCCCACTCCTTCTGCTCTCCCGACTTCATGTCCCGTAACTGCTGTTCCGCATGACGGTAACATACCTCCTGCCTGCAGCACCCGAGTATCTGGACGCCGATTGCCGGTTCTCCACAAAATTCACAGACGGGTCGCTCTTTGGTCATTTTTCACTCCACCACGGTACAACCTGTAATTCTATTAGGATGTCTCACGTAATATTGGGACAACCGAACCATGAAAAATATTACGATCCGTGGAGCGCGTGAGCACAACCTCCAGAATATCACCATAGAGCTTCCGCGCGACAAACTCATTGTAATCACAGGGGTGTCGGGGTCCGGCAAATCCACCCTCGCCTTCGACACCATCTATGCCGAGGGGCAGCGACGGTACGTCGAATCCCTCTCCTCCTACGCCCGCCAGTTCCTCGGGCTGATGAACAAACCGGACGTGGACTCAATAGACGGGCTCTCCCCGGCAATCTCCATCGAGCAGAAGACCACCTCCAAAAACCCCCGGAGTACCGTGGGCACCGTCACCGAGATCTATGACTACCTCCGACTGCTGTACGCGAGGATCGGGATCCCCTACTGCCCGGACCACGGGACCCGCATAGAATCCCGTTCACCCGAAAAGATCGCCGACGCCATTTCAGAGGACTACGCAGGGCAGGTAACCATCCTCGCCCCGGTCATCCGCCAGAAAAAGGGGACCTACCAGCAGCTCCTCCGCGACTTGGACCAGGAGGGATATCCGCGGGCACGGGTGGACGGGCAGATTGTCCGTACGGATGAGGAGATTACCCTCGAGCGGTATGTCAAACATGATATTGACGTCGTCATCGACCGTCTCGAGACGACCGACCGGTCCCGTCTCGTCGAAGCGGTCGAGGGGGCGCTGAAGAAGTCCGGCGGACTGGTCATTACCGTGGGAACGGATGGCGAGGAAGAACGGCTCTATTCCTCCCATATGGCATGCCCGGTCTGCGGCATGTCGTTCGAAGAACTCCAGCCGCGAATGTTCTCATTCAACAGCCCGTTCGGCGCCTGCGAGGAGTGCAACGGCCTGGGTATCCGGATGGAGATGGACCCCGACCTCATCATCCCCGACCAGGACAAGTCCATCTCCGACGGTGCCGTCGCCACCTATCGGAACTTCCTTGACGGCTATCGCAGCCAGTACCTGGCGGCGGTTGCCGCGCACTACGGCTTTACCATCTTCACCCCCATCCGCGATCTCACGGAAACGCAGTACAACGCCCTGATGTACGGTTCTTCTGAGAAAATACGCTTCGATATGCGGATGAAGAACGGTGAGGCGCACTGGTCGCACAAAGGACAATGGGAAGGGCTGCTCCCCCAGGCCGAACGCCTATACAGGCAGACAAAATCGGAATACCGGCGAAAAGAACTCGAAAAGTTCATGCGCATCTCCGACTGTCCCGCCTGTCACGGCAGGCGCCTGAAGGAGAAGGTCCTTGCCGTCAAGGTGGGGGACAAATCCATCGTGGACGTAACCAGCCTCTCCATCTCAGGATGCCTCGCCTTCTTCTCTGATCTTAACCTCACCCCACGGGAACAGGAGATTGCACGTCAGGTGATCAAGGAGATCAAATCCCGCCTCACCTTTCTCGAACAGGTCGGCCTCGGGTACCTGACGCTCTCGCGCAGTGCAGGAACCCTCTCCGGCGGCGAAGCCCAGCGCATACGCCTTGCCACCCAGATCGGCTCCAACCTGATGGGTGTCCTCTATGTGCTGGACGAACCGTCAATCGGCCTTCACCAGCGGGACAACCACCGCCTGATTGAGACCCTCCAGAAGCTGCGAGATCTCGGCAACACTCTCATTGTCGTGGAACACGACGAAGACACCATCCGGATGGCAGACTATGTCGTCGATATGGGACCGGGAGCGGGAGTGCATGGCGGGCAGGTCGTCGCCGAAGGGACACCGGGTGAAATCGAGAAGAACCCGGACTCCCTGACCGGCAGGTACCTCGCCCGAAAGGAGATTATCCCGGTACCGACGACTCGCAGGGAAACGGACCAGTACATCCGGCTGACCGGGTGCCGCCAGAACAACCTGAAGGGCGTATCGACGCATATTCCCATCGGCCTCTTCACGGTAGTCACGGGCATGTCAGGCTCGGGAAAATCCACACTCATCTACGATACCCTGTACCGGGCGCTGATGAAGGAAATTCATCACTCCCGCATGCAGCCAGGCACCTACGATTCCCTCTCCTTCGACACGCCGGTCGATAAGGTGATCGTCATCGATCAGAGCCCCATCGGCAGAACGCCCCGGTCCAACCCTGCCACGTATACAAAGGTCTTTGACGAAGTCCGCAAGGTATTTGCAGAGACGAAAGAGGCAAAGATACGGGGATACAAACCGGGACGATTCTCCTTCAATGTCAAGGGAGGCAGGTGCGAGGGGTGTTCGGGGGACGGCCTCATAAAAATAGAGATGAACTTCCTGCCCGATGTCTATGTGGAGTGCGAGGAGTGCAAGGGGACCCGGTACAATGCCGAGACCCTCGAGGTGAAGTTCAAGGGCAAATCCATTGCCGAAGTACTTGACATGACCGTCGACGAGGCATGTGATCTCTTCTCGAACATCCCGTCTATAATGAAGAAACTGGATACCCTCCGGAAAGTGGGTCTCGGGTACATCAAGCTCGGTCAGAGTTCGACCACCCTTTCCGGGGGAGAAGCACAGAGGATCAAACTGACGCGGGAACTTTCGAAACGGGCAACCGGACGCACCTGCTACCTTCTCGATGAACCCACCACCGGCCTCCATTTCCATGATGTGAAAAAGCTGATTGCCGTCCTGAACGAACTTGTTGAAATGGGGAATACGGTCATCGTGATCGAACATAATCTGGATGTGATCAAATCTGCCGACCATATCATCGATCTCGGACCCGAAGGAGGCGACGCAGGAGGTGAAATTATCGCAGCAGGAACGCCCGAGGAGGTAGCCGGCACACCGCAGAGCTACACCGGCCGGTTCCTGCAGCCCCTGTTGAACATCCATGAATGACTACCGCTCCCTTCCCGACCTCCCCGGGTGTTACCTCTATAAGGACGGGGACGGGAAGATCATCTATGTCGGCAAGGCAAAAAACCTGAAAAAACGCGTTGCCAGCTATTTTACCAAATCGGATCATGATCCCAAGACGTCCGCTCTGATCAGCGCCATCAGGGACATCGATTTCATCGTAACCGGGACCGAAGTCGAGGCTCTCATTCTGGAGAATTCCCTCATCAAACGGTACCGCCCAAAATACAACATCGATCTCAAGGATTCAAAGAGTTACGCCTTTATTTCCCTCTCCGAAGAACCGTTTCCACGCATCTGCATTGCCCGCAGCAAACAGGAGAACGGCACCTACTTCGGCCCCTTCGTCTCCGGGAGGGAGAGGGACCATGTCCTCCAGGTGGTGAAGAAGACCTTCAGGCTTCGTTCCTGCCGTAAGATGCCAAAACGTCCCTGCCTGAGGTATCATATCGGAACCTGCATCGCTCCCTGCAGAGGAGAGATCAGCACGGACGACTATATGGTCCGGGTCGGTCGTGCGCAGGAAGTCCTCAAAGGCAATGCAGGCAGTCTCATACGAAAACTGGAGGCCGAGATGAAGACCTTCGCGGAAAACCAGGAATTCGAACGCGCCATGGAACTCCGGGACCAGATCGATGCCGTCCGCCATCTCTCCGATCGCCAGCACATCGAACGGACAAAGACCACCGATGAAGACATCATCAACTACACCGTCAGGCAGGATGTCCTCTACCTGATGCTCTTCTCGGTCTTTAAAGGGACACTCGGGGAGAAACAGGAGTTCGTCTTTGACTGGAAGGACGGAGCGGTTGAAGAATTTCTGGTACAGTACTACTCGGAGAACGAACCGCCATCCGAACTGATCCTGCCCGAACCTCCCGATGAAGCGATAGGGGAGTTTCTCTCGGCCCAGAAGGGGAAGAAGGTCCGGATTACCATGCCCCAGAGAGGGGAGAAGAAAAATCTCCTTGACCTCGTCGCAAGAAACATCGAAACCGTCTTTTTCGGCGGAGAAAGAAAAGTCCGTTCGCTCCAGAAACGGATCGGACTTCCCGACCCCCCGGAAGTCATCGAGTGTTTCGACATCTCCCACCTTGCCGGAACGGCGATGGTCGGATCGATGGTGCAGTTTAGGTACGGCCGGCCGGACAAACGGCATTACCGGCGATTCAAGATAAAGACCCTCGAGGGCATCGACGACTTTGCCGCAATCCGGGAAGTGGTCACCCGCCGGTACCGGAGAATCCTCGAAGAGGGGGGCGATCTCCCCGACCTGGTGATCATTGACGGCGGAAAGGGACAGCTCTCCTCAGCGGTCGATGCCCTCAATGAACTCGGCGTGAAGATCCCCATCATTTCCATCGCAAAACGGGAGGAGGAACTCTTCATCCCCGGTTTCTCCCAGCCGCTCCCGGTAAAAAAACATGATACCGCCTCACTGTTTGTCCAGGAAATCCGTGACGAGGCGCACCGGTTTGCAATAACCTATAACCGCCTCCTGCGTCAAAAGAAGATAGGTGCATGACGTCCTTTGAACTGGTTTCGGAATTCTCTCCGAAGGGATCGCAGCCGGAAGCGATCGATCAGCTGACCAGCGGGCTGAGGAGCGGGGCCCGGTACCAGACCCTTCTGGGAGTGACCGGGTCGGGAAAGACCTACACCATTGCAAATGTCATACGAAACGTACAGAAACCGACGCTTGTTCTTGCCCATAACAAGACCCTTGCTGCCCAGCTCTATAACGAATTCAGCGATTTTTTTCCATCCAACAGGGTCGAGTACTTCGTTTCCTACTATGATTACTACCAGCCGGAATCCTACATCCCGCAAAAAGACCAGTACATCGAAAAAGACGCCAGCATAAACCCGAAGATCGAACAGATGCGCCTTGCCGCAACCGCATCGCTGCTCTCGCGAAACGATGTGATCGTCGTTGCATCGGTCTCAGCAATCTACGGGCTCGGCAACCCCGAGAATTTTGAAAAACTCGGATTTGAACTGAATGTCGGCGACCGGTGCGAACGCAGGGACATCCTCTCCCGTCTCATCGATATCCAGTATGAACGCAATGATATCGAACTGCTCCCCGGCAGATTCCGGGTAAAGGGGGACACGATTGATTTCATCCCGGCATACTACAACAACATCATCCGTATCGAACTCTTCGGAGATGAAATTGACCGGATCTCGGAGATTGACCGGACGACCCATGAACGGCTCGAGACCTTGTCCTACTTCTTTGTCTACCCGGCCCGGCACTATGTCATCCCCGAGGAGGTAAAGGCAGGAGCCATCGAAGAGATCCGAAACGAACTGGAAGAGACGCTCTCCAGACTTGGCCCGTTTGAGGCGCACCGCCTGAAGCAGAGAACCCTCTATGACATTGAGATGATCGAGGAGACCGGGTACTGCAAGGGCATTGAAAACTATTCCCGGTTCTTCGATCACCGCAGGAAAGGAGAAAAACCGTTCTGCCTTCTTGACTATTTCCCCGATGATTTCCTGATGGTCATCGACGAAAGTCACCAGATGCTCCCCCAGGTCCGCGGCATGTTCAACGGGGACTATTCGCGGAAAAAAACCCTGGTCGACTACGGCTTTCGCCTCCCGTCGGCCTTTGACAACCGTCCGCTGAAATTCCATGAGTTTGAAGAGTACATGCGCCCGGTGATCTTCGTCTCCGCCACTCCCGGAGAGTATGAACTCCGCCATTCAGGAAGGCCGGTCGAACAGATCATCCGTCCTACCGGCCTCGTGGACCCCGAGGTGGAAGTCCGACCCATCAGGGGCCAGACACAGGACATTCTAACAGAGATCCATACGATCATCGAACGCGGCGACCGGATCCTCATCACGACCCTGACCAAAAAACTCGCAGAGGAGCTCACCGAATACCTCGCAGGTCAGGAGATTAAGACGAGGTATCTCCATTCGGATATCAAAACCATCGAACGCACCGAGATCATCCGCGAACTCCGTCTGGGCAAATTCGATGTCCTGGTGGGCATCAACCTCCTGCGTGAAGGACTGGATATTCCAGAAGTCGGCCTGATCGCAATCCTCGACGCCGACAAGGAAGGATTTCTCAGGGATTCCCGGTCCCTCATACAGATCATCGGCAGGGCTGCCAGAAACGCCAATTCCAGGGTAATCCTCTACGCCGATGAAGAAACGGATTCTATGAAACGGGCGATGGCAGAGACCAGACGCCGCAGGGAGATGCAGATCGCCTTCAACCTGGATCACGGCATTGTGCCCCGAACCATACAAAAACCCATACGGGAAAAAGAGGTGGAGATTACCGATACCCGGCACGTCCCCAAAGCAGAACTCCCCAACCTCATCATCGAACTGGAAGCGGACATGCAGGAGGCGGCCGACCGCCTTGACTTCGAACGCGCCATAGTACTGCGCGAACAGGTGCGCCGTCTCAAAACCGAGATTACGGAACCCTGACGTCCCGTACCAGGTCCCGTACCCGGAGAAGCCCTCCCCGGAATTCATCGATATATTCCTGCATGGAGAGGCTTCCTTCCGGGAAGGGACAGTCATCATCGTACATACGCTCGATGGTCGGCACCGTCGGGTAGAGCGTGACCGGAATGGCGGTCTCTTCCGAGGCACGAACCATCGCCTCACGAAAGATGCCGATACAATAGGCAATACGATAGTCATAGGTTTCCCGCGTCTTTTCAAGGTACCCCTTGAGCCGGTAGGTCTCTATCTTCAGGAAATCATTTTTTACCCGTATGTCCGAACACTTGCCCAGCATATAGTGATACTGTGCATACGGGTACATGAGTTCGAGTTCGGCGGGGACGGTCCCGCAGGTCCCAAAGATTGTCGCATGATAGTCGGACCCGGAAAAGACCTCGGAAAATATTTTTTGAAACAGCCGGTGGCTCGGGGAGGAGCTGTAGGGTTTTCGTACCGCACAGGGGATGAATATCCCGACTTTGCGTGGTTCAATATGATATTCCTCGATGATATAGCGGTAAGCATCCTCAAATTCCCTGCGGTAAAACGGCGGGTCATGCAGTAGTATTGAAGGGGTATTCTCTCTGTTCATGGTATCCTGAAATTTCGTTTTTTGGAACGGACAATACTATTATTGCGTCTACAATCACATTTTGTTTGGTTTATGCATATCTCTGAGCATGAGGATTATCTGGAAGCTCTTCTCAACCATAATATCTCTACCCTTGATGAGAAGAACATCGGCATACTGGCTGATTCGCTTCAACGGTCGAAAGAACAGGTACTCGTCGATCTCAGACACATGGAGGAAGAGGGAGAACTCGTTCTTGAGAAAAATTCCACCATCCGCCTTACAGACGAAGGACGACGAAGAGGCGAATGTGTTCAGAGAAAACACCGTGTTCTCGAGTCATTTCTGACAGAAATGCTGGGAATGGACCCTGAAACGGCATCCAAAGAAGCCTGCGCCATTGAACATAACGCCTCGAATGAAACAATCCGGCGCCTCCAGCACCACCTGCACAGCCACAGTGTTCCACCGGCCTGTGGGCACCTGCGACAACGGCATGGGTGCAGGCACGAGATTGATCTTCCCACCCTGAAGGAATTTCATGAGGGCGACCACCTGCGTATCCTCATGGTCGGGGGCCCACGCCGCGTAAGCCGCCTCAATGATATCGGCATCATCCCCGGCGAGGAGATCGTCATCAGGAGGCGACTTTCAAACGGCGCTCTCGTCGTTGAAATCAAAGAGAGTGATATTGCGATCAGCCCTGAAATCGCCTCAACGGTCTATGTGGAGAAAATTGCATGAAAATTGGGTTGATCGGCAATCCCAATGTAGGCAAATCGCTCATCTTTAATCAACTGACAGGGATTGGTGTCGAAATAAGCAATTTCCCCGGCACCACCGTCGATCTCTTCTCAGGAAATGTCTGTTACCAGAAGGAGATGATTGAGGTGACGGATTTTCCGGGCATCTATTCGCTCGACGGCATCACCGACGAAGAGATTCAGGTCAGAAACTATCTGCTCACGCAGCATCTCGACGCCGCTGTTCTGGTCCTTAACGCCATGCAGCTCGAACGTAATCTCTATCTCCTTCTCCAGCTCGCGGAGTATGCCATCCCGGCGGTTATTGTCGTCAACATGATGGATGAAGCCGAAAAAGAAGGAATTGAGATTGACTTTGCGCATATGGCCGACATATTCGGTTGCAATATCATTGCAACAGCAGCATCGGAAGGAAAAAATGTCGGCGATATCATCCCCTGCGCTCTCTCCGATGCCTGCAAAATCCATCACAAGGTCCCGTATGACCGGCATGTCGAAGCGGCACTGCGAAGCCTGGGAAAACTGACCGGATGTTCGCGACTGGAGGCGCTCTACGCACTCCAGGGCCTGGGAGACAATGCCGACCTTATCGAGACGGCCCAGACCATCAGCGATGAGATCGAAGAACAGCACCGGATGTCCGTCCAGCAGATCATTGCAACCAACCGGCACAATGAAGCGGCAAAAATTGCGGATTCGATAATTACCACCAGGCACCCGCGACAAAAGCTGGACCTGGACCGCATCCTCACGCGGTCGTTTCCCGGCATTCCGATTATGATCGCAATCCTCGTCTCCCTGCTCCTGACCGTATTCTTCGTCGGTTCATGGATGGAAGAGCTGATCGTCGCATTCTTTGATACGTACTTCATCGTTCCCCTCCTCGCCGCAGGATTCTCACCATTCTGGGAACAGGTGCTCTTCTCCCTCGTTATCGCCATACAGGCAGGCCTCGGGATTGCGTTTCCCTTTGTCTTCACCTTCTATGTCCTGATCTCCATTCTCGAGGATACGGGATACATGACCCGTGCATCGTTCCTCGCCGACCGTGCCATGCACAGGGTGGGCATGCACGGCCAGGCACTCATTCCCCTGGTGCTTGGTCTTGGCTGCAATGTTCCGGCGATCATGAGCATCAGGCAGCTCTCAAAAAGGGAACGCATCATCGCGGCATTCCTGATTACGATGGTCCCCTGTTCCGCACGGACGGTTATCATCGCAGGCATCGTTGCGGTCTTCGTCGGTATCGGCTGGGCATTTTCCATCTACCTGATCGTTCTTCTCCTGATCATCCTGACCGGACTGGTCCTGACGAGGTTCACCCCCGGCGAACAGTTCGGCATGATACTCGAAATGGCCCCGCTGAGAAGACCGGATGCCAGGCAGTCCCTGAAACGTGCATGGCTTCGAATGAAGGAATTTCTCTTCATTGCAATGCCGATTCTTATCGTCAGCAGCATCTTTCTCGGGATTCTTCAGTATACCGGGACGATCCAGGCATTCCAGGACATTTTCGCGTCATTCATGGAAAACATTCTCGGACTCCCGGATTATGCCTCGACAGCTCTTATCTTCGGCATCCTGAGAAAAGAGATGGCCTTTGAGACACTCGCGGTCCTCGCGGGCACCGCTGACCTCGGGTCGGTCATGACCGGAGTGCAGCTCTACACCTTTGCCGTCGTAAGCGTCCTCTTCGTCCCCTGTGTCTCAACGATTGCCGTGCTGTACAGGGAAATGGGCCTTAAAATCGCCCTGATGGTCTCGGCATACACCCTCCTGCTCGGTATGGGGATAGGAACTCTCATCAACATACTCGTCACCGTCATGTAAGCAGCAGAAGGATTTTTCTTCTCATATTCCATTCAGGAATGAGGAGAACGAAGATGCCCGAAGAGCCATCCCTGATGATTGTCATATCCACTGCCCCCGAACACGCGGCATATGACATTGGGCACGCCCTCATCAATGAACATCTCGTCGCCTGTATCAATCTGATACCGGTCCGGTCGATGTACATGTGGGAGGAGAAATTCTGTACAGAGCGCGAACTGCTGATGATGATGAAAACAACCTCCGAAAAATTTTCGGAGGTTGAAAATCGGATACTAGCCCTGCACCCGTACGATGTACCGGAAATTCTGGGATTTCCGGTGCCGCAGGGAACGGAGTCGTACGTCTCGTGGGTACTTCAGAGCGTCTCGGCGCCGCCGGAGGGCATTGACTGAATATCCACCAGGTCAAGAGTATAGAGGAGTTCCTTTCCGGCATAGGGATGGTTGGCATCCACGACAATCTTGGTTGCCTTCACCTCCTTTACCGTCGCATGGGTTTTCTGGCCCGAAGGGAGCGTGATTATAATGATCTCTCCGGGAAGAGGGTCTTTTTTCAGTGAAATGGATCTCTTCTTCAGGGTAGATACCAGCTGTTTTCTGTACTTCCCGTACGCATGGTCGGCACTCATCCTCACCGTGCATACATCGCCCGGAGAAAGGCCGATGAGAGCGTCCTCAAAGAGAGGATTAATTGTCCCTTCCCCGATCACAACCGTCTTCGGTTCACCGGTGCGGGACGATTCGAGAACAGTACCCTCCGTGTCGGTTGTGGTAAAATGCACCCTGACCGTATCACCATGACGGGCTTTCACCCCGTTCTGTGCGCCTGTCATCCGTCCTAGTTCTCAGCTTCGGTATTCTTCTCGAGGCCAGCCAGTTCGATATCGAAGTTCAGGTTCTCTCCGGCGAGCGGGTGATTTGCATCGATCACCACGGTCGTCTCATTCACCGATACAACAACGACCGGAAACTGGGACCCGCCGCTGGAAAAGATGTACTCATCTCCCGGCTGGGGATCGCTCTCATTCCCAAAATCTTCACGCGGGAACGGGCGTATCAACGTTTCATCAGGCTGTCCATACGCCTCTTCGGGAGTCAGGTGAATCGTCTTCGTCTCACCGACCGCCATCCCGACGACCGCAGCATCGAACCCGGAGATCATCTGGCCGGCGCCCACCACAAATGCGATCGGCTCGCCGCGGTCATACGAACTGTCAAAATCCTCTCCGGAGTCCAGGTATCCACGGTAATGAACCTGAACGGTGTCCCCGTTCTCTGCCAAAGGCATTGCATCCGCCCCATTATCCTGTGTGGTGCATCCTGCAGATACAAGTGCAAGGGCAATCACAAGTCCCAGCACCATCCATAGGGAATATCGTGATATACGGTATTTCATTCAATCTCCTCGTATCGATCTCAATTGAGACGCCGCCTTTCGGCCGCAGTCATCCATTAGTTGGGACACACACTTTCTTGAAGGTATGCCATCGATGCGAAAGGTCTTCCCGTGAGCGCGAGGTGCAGTCAGGCAGGTGCAGTCAGGCAGGCTCATTCCGGCATACATGCCGGATTTAGCAGAACAGACATCTCCTCCCTCGACAGCCCGATGGCCGCAAGAGCACCGATGATCCCTTTTCCCCCGGCAAGACGTATGGAACAGCCGGTTGCAATGGCAATTGCTTCATCATTCCCTATGATTTCCTTTCGTGCCCGGAGGCCGAAATCACGAAGCGGTCCGGGAATGGTAAACCCGTTTTTGACCGCAAGGCCCCAATCCGGTGAAAGCGACTGCTTCCGGACAAACCGCAGGGCCCGTTCGATCACACGATCCAGCTCTTCCGGACGGACCGCGATCTCGATAACACTACAGGAGTTCCCGGTTGTACATATCTCAGGATTCGGCAGGAGCATCGCCACCTTATGTCCGATGGGGAACACCCCTCGCATCTTTCCAAGGTACTGGAGAAGCCCGAGGGCAAGAGCGAACGTCGCGCCTCCTTCTGCCGAATCGGTATCATCCACCCCGATAATCAGGTGCGTAAGGGCACGCGTTACCACCTCCCCCTCAACAATACCCCCGGACTTCCTTACGCGGACATCGCAGACGCCTTCCGCCATGGCCATCATATCGGTAAGAGAGTATGCAGGACCTCCGATGCTGCGGATGCGCTGGATGATGAACCCATTTTCCTGCCTCACCCCTATGACGCCGACCGCAGGGAGTGGATAGAGCCCAATCCTGGCATCAGATTCCCGCATACGTGCATATTCCACGAGAAGCCGGCCGTCGAGGCCGATGCTCTCTATAGCACCGACGGCACTTTTATGATGAAACGCACAGAATGCAGCACACCCGGTGCTCAGGCACTGGTGGAATATGGCAACCCTGTCACCGTCGACCGTCGTGAAGATGCGCCGGCAGGCAGGCGACAGTTTTTCACTCACGGTCTGGTATTTCGCGGGAAACCGCCCTTTCTTCTCTTCCTTGACCACGACGCACTGTTCGCCGATGAGTCGCGAGACCCAGTCCTGAACAGTACTCCGGGGAATTTCCAGGGCCTCTGCAATATCATTCACCGTAAAATAGCCGTATTCGAGGGTGAGATCCCTCATGCTGTTCAGAAGTTCCCTTCTCTTCTCAAGAACGCCTGCCATGGCAATCACGAATGAAAAGGAGATCAGAAATCACCGCGCTCGCGGTCTCAAGGGAACCGGCCCCTTTTCCTATAAGGGTGATCTCCCCCGCCATTTCCGTGTCAATAGCCACTGCATTCAGGGTCTCCTCGACGACCAGCGGATGAGACTTGGGAATAATCCTGGGGGAGACTCTCAGGACATCCTCGGCGGGTATGATCTCTCCAATCAGCCGTATGGTAAGATCCTGTTCTTCCGCAAGTGCAATGGCAGCGGTGGTCACTCCGTCAATCCCGGTAATCTCAACATCATCCAGGGTCTTTTCCATCCCCCATACGGCATTTGCAAGAATCACGAGTTTGATTGCGGCATCGATCCCCTTGACATCATAGGTGGGGTCCGCCTCCGCATATCCCAGTTCACGCGCCTCCAGGAGTGCCTGCTGGTAGGTCAGCCCCTCTTCGGCCATCCTCGTCAGAATATAATTACAGGTGCCGTTAAAGACACCGTACAGCTTTGTTATGGTATTTCCCGCAAGACCTGACTCGATGGTATGCATAATCGGAATTGCACCGCAGACCGTCGCTTCATAGCGCAGATAGGCTCCATGCTCTTTTGCAAGCAGGTGGAGCGACTGGTAATCAAGTGCAACCGGCCCTTTGTTTGACGTGACCACACTCATCCCACGGGAAAGCGCTTCACGGATGTAACCGAGGGCCGGTTCACCGGTTTCGGCATTGGTCGGCGAGACCTCAATTAAAATATCATAGGCATCAGAGGCAAGAATATCGGCAGCACCGACACCGGGAGTTCCGCACATCCCGGTCCGTTCCTTCTGCTCAAGCATCGATGCAATATCTATTCCCGACGGTTCGATACGTCCACTTTTCGAATCGGCAACGGCCGTCAGGGATAATCCGAGATCCTGCTCCAGAATAGCCCGTGCAATCCCTTTCCCCACCGAACCGAGACCCAGCATCGCGATTCTCATCAGACATCCTCCAGTGGTTCGATAATTAAAAATTCCTTCTGCCGCGCCACATCCCTGAGGATGTCAAGGGCGCGATTGATATTTGCAAGACTGTCGGATTTTATCGTCATCTTCGTCGAGGAAGGCTCATTAATGGCAGGCATAATCATGGAAAGAGCGTGGACCTCCGCAAACCCGGTGGAATCAATTTTGCCAATGGTATCGCTGATGTCCGTATGGATGAGATGACCAATCAGAATCACCGAACGCCTGACAAGCAACCGTTCCTCTCCAATCCTGAGGACGCTGACCCCGCGCTGCTTGAAACTCTCCAGCAGTGGTTCAAGCGATCCTTCGGGAATTTCGCAGAGAATCTGTACATCGAGAACATCACTTTTGACGGCGGGGTCACGTTCATGGATAACCGAGAGTATATTGCCGCCAATTTCCGATATCGGCTGAATGACCGAGACGAGTTGCCCCGGAGAATCCTTCATCTCGAGTTTCATCGACACCTGCACATTTATCGCATCCTGAAAGTACTTCAACCGTGAACGAGATAAGTCTTTTACAACGTTGTACGGGGGGAACGGGAAGGGCATACCTCAGGGTACCGTTTCAGGTTGTGAACACATGAATCAGGACGTACGGATACGGGTAATTGGCTGCGGCAATCCCCTTATGGGAAACGACGGCGTGGGACTTCGGATCATCGAGTCCCTGGCACAGATGCGGCCCGACATAGAGACCTGCGAGGGAGGTGTCGGAGGGTTGGGACTCATCCCGATGATGGAGAACCAGGACATCGTTATCATCGTCGATGCCATGTCGGGGTACGGTAAGAACAAAGGAGAGATCCAGATCTTTTCAGCACCACCAAAAAATGAGGTCTTTCCCCTCTCCCTTTCGGACATAGGCGTTCTTGATACGGTTGGCATTGCAGAAGAACTGGGTCTTAGCACTGAATTGATAATCATCGGTATCGAAGCAGGCCATATCGACCGGTTTTCCGATGCCATGGACCCAGAAGTCGCGAATGCCGTTCCAAACGCCGTAAAAAAGATAATAGAGCTGATAGACAGCCGTACCTGATTATTTCTTGGAACCAGCAGCACCGGTTACAATTGGAAGAGCTTCTGCAATGTCCCGGATCAACTCGCCAGGGATGCCCATGACCATCAGCTCATCATCGATACCGGAAAATTTGCGCGATCCGTCACATCCAAGGGAATAGTTTACTTTTCCGGTCATGTACGGATAGGCACATGTATCAGCACACACAGACTGAATGCCTGCCATATTGCTCTCAATCCGCCCACCGGCCTTATATATAATTGCCTGTGCAATCTTGAGCATCACGAAGGGCTGTGCCAGAATTACAACAACATGCGGGTCGAAGGGTGTCTTCTCAAGCGGTGCATAGACCGTCGCATAGGTACTCACTTCTTCGGATCCGGGGGGGTGTACATGAGGTTCGGAATCAATGGTACGCATGCATGCCGCCCATGAATTGAATTTCCCAAGCTTGAAATAAAATTCTCCTGATTTCAGGGAAGGGGTAAGTTCTATCAGACCCAGGGCCCAGGCACCTCCCATACACTGATGCTTATCCGCACGGGCATACATAATCGTTCCCTCATTTTTCGCAGAGGTCACCATCTGGCAATGGCGGGCAGCCTCCTTGATCTCTTCCACACCCTCGGGGATCCCTTCGGCATTCTTGGCAAATTTCACTGCAACCGGAGAACCGTCAATACCAATATCCTTGAATATCTCTGCAACAGCAGCATAATCCACATCAGTTTTCATCTCGTCAATCATAGCAAATCTCCATACATTCGTGCAGACTTCTGCCTGCATGTAAAAGTTACATTGAGGAAAAAGAAGATAAATATATCTTTCCAGCCTATTTGGGTCCTAAAGACGACGCAGTTTCCGGTCAACCTTGATGAAAAAGCTCTTTCCTCCATTGACAAATATCGCCGGTTCCGGAGACTCCTCAACCCGGACGATGGCCCCGTCCTCAAGCTCACCTGCCTGCTGCCCGTCCAGGACCAGGCTTGCCGGTTTATCGCTCTCAAACCCGATGCCAAGTGAACGATCGGCTGAGATGAGATGCGGCCGCGATGAGAGCATATACGGTGCAAGGGGAACGAGAAGATACCCGCGTATGCGTGGATCGATAATCGGCCCCCCGGCACTCATCGCATAGGCGGTCGAACCCGTCGGTGTGGCAAGAATGATCCCGTCCGAACGGAATGTTTCCGCAGCAATACCGTCCACCATCACGGCAAACTTCAGCATCTTTGCCGGCCGTTCGGTTACAATGACCGCTTCGTTCAGGGCATCGCCCATATGCCTGCCATCAATCGACAAACGAAGGCGCATTCTCTTTTCGACGGAGAAACCCTCCTGTGCAATCCGGCGCAGAAATGCCGGAGCTTCCTGGGCTTCGAGATCGGTCAGAAACCCCACCCTGCCGAAATTGACGCCGATGATGGGGACCTGGGGGGAGAGATGGCGAACGGCATGCAGGACGGACCCGTCACCGCCGACGATCACTGCAAGGTCCGGTTTCTCCCGGGGGTGCGTCTTTACCCCTTCTGCCGGCCCCTGCTCTCCTGCATAATCGACCCAGGCATCATGACCGTCCTTCTGCAGGATATCCGCCAAATCATAGGCATATCGGATTGCATCGGGTTCATCAGGGCGCGGGATGCAGTTAATTTTCATGAAATGCCTCCAGGGTACTGATGACATCAGTATGAAGGAGCCCGTTTGTTGCCACGAGCCGGGCACCTTCCCTCACGTCTCCCGAATACCGGATCTCTTCATTATCGGTTCCTGAAATCATTCCTCCGGCTTCGCGACAGATGAGCATGCCTGCCGCAGCATCGGTGACCCGCAGACTTCCCCTGAGATCGACAAACGCATCGATCCTTCCGGCACCGACATAGGCAAGCTCAAGTGCGGATGCCCCTAACAGCCGCCAGCGGCGAATCTTTTTTCCGAGTCCCAATACTGATTCTGGTTGATATCTCCTCCCATACAGCGAAACCGTCGCCTCCTCAAGACTGCGTGTCTCCGACACATGGACCGGCCGGCCGTTCACCCAGGCCCCCCTGCCACGGAGAGCGGTGAACGTCTCATGATGGGGCAGGTCACGAATGAAGGCTTCCTCAAGATGGCCATCGATTTCCCGCGCTATCGAAAGAGCATAGTAGGGAATGCCGCGAATGGCATTGGACGTTCCGTCGATGGGATCAACGATCACTGTTCCCTCCCCATCCGGCATTTCACATCGTCCGGCTTCCTCGCTTATTGCACCGCTGCATAACGCATTTTCGCGCAGATAATCGAATATGATGTCTTCAGCGACCTTATCGATATATTTTGTCGGTGTTCCGTCAGCACCCATCCCGACAAAGGCTCCTGCCCTGGGATCCCCCGTAAGACCGCTGATTGCTTCCTCCACCTTATCTGCCATTACAGCGCAGGAGTCCAAAAAATGCATTGTATCTACCCCGGTTAGTATGCACCTTACCAGTGTATTTATTTAACTTTATTGAGAAAAGTAATGGAGAGTTTGATTGTCATGAGTAAACAGCAGACAGAAATTGGGAAACTTAAAGAGGGCAAGTATGTCGTTGTTGATGATGAGCCATGCAAAATCCTTTCCATCTCAACATCAAAACCCGGCAAACACGGGGCAGCAAAATCAAGAATTGACGTTGTAGGAATTTTCGACGGCGTGAAGCGCTCAATCGTGCAGCCGGTAAGTGCCAAAACCTATGTACCGATTGTCGAGCGCAAGAGTGCCCAGGTCATCTCAATTGCGGGAAATACCGTCCAGTTCATGGACATCAAGGACTATGAAATGTTCGAGCTCGAAGTATCGGATCAGCAGCTTTCCCATATTGAGGCAGGAAAGGAAATTCCGTACATCGAATCCCTCAACATGAAGAAACTCGACCTCTAAAAAGATGCAATATCTATCTCACAATTTTTTTGCAGATGCTGATGCATCGTATGATTCCGCAGAGTACGTACTCTTCGGTGTACCCTATGACGGAACAACCACCTACCTGGCAGGTACCCGTGAAGGCCCGGATGCCATCCGTCGGGTAACAAGGACATTCGAGACCTATATCCCTGATTTTAATCTCGACCTCACGGAGATACCCTTTGCCGACCTGGGAAACATCGAACCGGAATCACAGCCCGAAAGGGTGATCTCCCAGGTCGAGGAGGTCACCCGGGACCTGCTGGCTGACGGGAAAATCCCCATCCTCCTCGGCGGTGAGCACAGTGTGACGGTTGGCGCCATCCGTGCCCTGGAACCAGAGTGTTATGTCGTATGCGATGCCCACCTGGACCTCAGGGAGGAATACGGCGGATCGCCCTATAATCATGCATGCGTTACCCGAAGGGTTGCCGACCTTGGCACAAAGGAAATTGTCATCATCGGGGCGCGAAGTGGGACCAGAGAAGAATATGAATATGCCCGCTCACTTCACCTCTACAGTGCGGAGGATGTCCGTAAGCGGGGAATAGACGATATCATTGAAGAGATACTTCCGATCATTGAAGGAAAAAGGACATATCTCTCCATTGATGCCGATGCCATCGACTGCTGCCTCACTCCCGGCCACGGCACCCCGGAACCCTTTGGTATCACCCCTTTTGACATCAGGGACGTGATCCGAAAAATCGGCCCGCATTCCTGCGGGTTTGATTATGTGGAGGTCTGCCCCATCGACGCTGGACAGACAGCAGCGGTGGCTGGCAAATTGATCCGGGAATATATTGCCTGCCACTGGAAAGAACGGCAGGCACATTAAACAGCATCATCGGGAACAAGAATCCGGATGGTATAGGACTTAACCAGTTCCTCCTCCATGACAAAATAAAAATTCCCGGCTTCATAATATTCCAGCACCCACGTATCGGTATCATCAACGGTAACCGGGGCCATCTCTCTCGTATTGAACACCTGGTAGTCATTTCGATCGTCCGCATTGCGGACCTGAACTATCATATATGATTCGTACGGACTGGCCGTCCATCCATCAAAGGTCAGGTGAAGTTCCCAGTATCCCGAGGGGATGCGAAGAATCTCCGTCGTTCCGGAAGCGTCCCCACGGATGATCGCGTAAGGGACCATTGTGCGGTCGGACTGGTAGGCCTGGGGTTGGTGCCTCATCGAAATCGTGTCTTCCTTTTCGATATTGTAAGTGGAGGGATCGACATACCCCACCGTTTTTGGCGTCCCGTCCCATGCAGGGGTCGGGATCGGGGTGGAAGTAGGGGTAACAGTTGCTGCCGTCGACGACCCCGACTGGAGATTGGAGAGATCTGCCGGAATGTCCAGCGGCTCATCGGTGGCGCCACCATCAGCGGCAAATATCTCTTCTCCCTGGAGAACGGGTTTTACAAATACTGCCATGGATATGACGATCACAATGGCAATGATGAAAAAGACCGCATCCTCCTTTTGCATATACCAAGGTTGGATTTCTGCAATATATAAGGTGATGCTCATCATCGCCTTTCACGACGGGAGATCACCAACATATAAATAATGAATAACCACCATTGCCCGCCACATCATCAAGCACTTGCGATAGGCAAAAATTCGGCCACATTACATGCAGTATATATACATATTGCCCAATTCCACAGGATATTGATTTGAATTGGGACAAAGTATATATAATAGCCATTCCAAGTATTCTTGTTAATCACTGAATCACTAGTGGTTCATCTCATGGAGGAAATGTAGATGCAGAAAATTATGAACCGTGAAGAGGGTTTCACCGGTCTTGAGGCCGCAATCGTGCTTATTGCATTTGTGGTCGTCGCCGCTGTATTCTCATACGTGGTCCTGGGCGCCGGTTTCTTCACAACCCAGAAGTCTCAGGAAGTTGTGTATACGAGTGTAGATATGGCATCATCTTCGATGGAGATCATCGGCGATGTGTATGGTCTTGGAACTAACAACACCGTTACGACCATCCGCTTCACCGTCGGACTTGCCGCAGGCGGCACCGCCGTTGACTTCAACACCACCCAGATGGTCTTTGCAACATCCGATGTTGTTGAAATTCTTTCAAAGAATTCCAACCTGGTTGCGAATACAACATCCGCAGGATCCTGGACCATCGCCGACGGTGCATCGGCAAACGATGTGCTCCTCGAGAATGACGACAAGTTCACTGTCCTTGCCATGCCTTCCACGGCACTCGGCGTGAACGAGAAGTTCAACCTCGAGGTCCGCCCCTCAGTCGGTTCACCCCTGGGCCTGAAGAGGACCACCCCGCCGAAGATCGACGCGGTCAACCTCCTCTACTAATCACTTTTTTCTTTGCTTCGTTTATCCCGCTCTTCTTCTGCCATACCCTGCCCGACGTCCTTCGCTGTAGCGGTCATGCAGCCTTCCCGTCATCCCTGAACGTCAGGTTCGATCACCAGATCGGCTGCCCCCGGGCATCTGCCAATCAATATTGAAACGCACATATCAGCGACAAGGAACTTCCTGAAAAAATGTATTGTCCATTCTTCGACAAAAAGAGGATAAATTCCGGATTATGAATTGAAAATAGCAATTTTCCAATTGTCCCGATATCCCCCGGCAAAGAACAATATTTATATTACGGGCAAATATCAGGATAAAAGATTTTATACTATACTTTCAAATATAACACACATATGTCAATGAACCAGTCCCAGGTCGATCATATCATCAGCAGCGCTTCCGTCGATGACCCGGAAGTCAAACTGCAAAACCTGCAGGACGAGGTGGACTTATTAAAAAAATCGGTGAAAAAACTGCTCATCGATATCAGGGAGCGGATGAACGAACTGGAAAACCCGTTTATCCTGGCGTCTGCCGCGTCAACACCCTCCTTTGCCCAGCCAGCACCTTCGCCGCAACCCCCTCAGCAGGAAGAAAAGGCGGCCCATCAAACGGAGCCTGTTCCGGAAGTTGGGGCACCACTCCAGCCGGCCCCCTCCATCCCCGAGAGCTGCCCCTCTGCACTGCCGGCGGCACGGCAACTGCAGGAGATACCGTCCTACAATCAGCTGATGACTGATGAGGCCATGCTCAAAAACCTCCAGCAAAAGCTCGGGGAAGTCCAGGTATCCTCTGAAAAACCACAGGAAGAAAAACTCCACCTGCAAAAACTTCACCAGCTCTTCGAATGGACAAACAGAATGGTGAAAAAATACGGTCATGACAGGCTGGAGATCATGATGCAGTCCTACAGGACCATGGGATATATCGAGGAGGACGCCTATGATCAGGTCGTCGAAATTGCACGACTGATGCCTGAATCCCTTGGCGAATGCCATGAGATAGGATCAAAGGAATTTGTCTCGGAGCTCTATATCCTCAACAGGATACTTTCTCCCAATGACGCTTCCCTGGACCGTGACATGATTGAAGTGCTCATGGCCATGCACAATACCACCGATGGACAGAAGGAAACCACCACCGACAGAGAGGGCAAAACAAGGGCATCCACCGATGAGTGGATCAAGATGCTTGACAGGATATGATAGATGTCAAGTGAAACATTTGCCACCGCAATATTTCTCATTACTGCTGTCGTAGCGGCCGCCATTCTCGTCAATGCATTTTTCCCGGTCATCTATTCGGCTACATCAACGTTTACCCAGTCATCGCAGAGCGCTGACGAACGATTGCGGACAGACATCAAAATCATCAATGCATTCTCACCGACCGACGGTTCCATCACAAAAGTCTGGATAAAAAATGTCGGGTCAAACAGGATAGCCGATGCGGACATCGAAGCCTCGGACATCTACTTTGGTCAGCCGGGGGATTTTGACATCCTGGTCTACACATCGGGGACGCCTTCGGCCGGCGAATGGACATTTACGATCCGGGAAGATGCCGCTATCGGCTACTGGGATTCCGGCGAAACAGTACAGCTTGAAATGAAACCTGTTGCAACCTCCCCCCTGCCGGCTTCCGGTGGCGTGGTCTATTTCCAGTTTGTTCTCCCGACGGGAATTGCGGTTTCGACGACCTATTCAGCCACATGAGGGATATGAATGGCAAGCGGAGATCTCATTGCAACGGCGGTAGCACTCATCCTTCTGATTGTCACGGCCTATGTGATTATCGGGGGCATCCTTTCCACCACTGAGATCGTATCAACTGCACAAACCGAGAAATTCAACACCCAGGAAATCAGGATGAGGACAGATATCGACATCACCGGCGTGACCATACTGCAACCCAGCGGCATAATGTACCTCCAGGTAGAGAATACCGGGAAGGAGATGATTTCCGGTTTTCAAAACATTGATCTCCACCTGGTATTTATGACCGGGAACGAACCGGTCTATTATTCCTACACCTCCTCGTCAACTCCGGGAACCGGAGAATGGACGGTTGCCGGCATCACCCCGGACAGTATTCATGCCAACCAGCTGGATCCCGGCGAAACACTGAATATGACGGTGCAGTTCCCCCTGACAAGTATTCCCGAATGGGCACAGGTAACGACACCGAACGGCGTCTATGATTCTGGATATCTGAACTGATCAAAGGAGGAATGAAATATGGGAGGAAATCATCTGGGTGACCTGATTGGTGGCAGTGACAGGCAGATCCTGTCAACGGGAAATCCGGAGATCGATAAAAAACTGGCAGATGGGCTGCCTCTTGAATCACTTACCCTTGTCGAGGGGGAAAACGATACCGGAAAGAGCGTCATAACCCAGCAGATCATCTGGGGGGCCATGAAGGGCGGCCTTAATGTTGACCTCTATACCTCGGAAAACACATCCAAAAGCTTTCTGTCGCAGATGGAGTCGATGAGCCTCGATATTTCAGATTACTTTGCCTGGGGATACCTTCGCATCTTCCCCATGCATACCATCGGATTTGAATGGGGCGAAGCTGAGATGCAGGGCATTCTCCAGCGAATCATCAACCATATTAAAAATTCAAAGGCCCAGGTAATCATCATCGATTCGCTGACGCTCCTGACAGAGACGACGACACAGTCGGATCTTCTGACATTTCTGACAAACTGCAAGAACATCGTTGACAAGGGGAAAACAATTCTCATCACCCTGCACACCTACGCATTCGAAGAGGACACGCTCGTCCGTATCCGTTCCATCTGCGATGCCCATCTCATGATGAAACGTGCCCTTGTCGGCCAAAAATATGTCATGATAATGGAAGTTGTCAAAGTGCGTGGAGCAAGAAAAACCACGGGAAATATTGTGTCATTTGAAGTGCACCCCGGCTATGGGATGAAGATCATTCCGATATCGATGGCACGGGTATAGGAGGAAAAAATGGGAGCGCTGAGTGCATCAATTAACTTACCCTTTGTCCCCGAAGAATACGATGAGAAGGAGGATTACTTTTCAACAGAGGGACTTGAGGCAAATGCACTCTACAGAATGCTCCCGGCAAATGCCAAGGAGTACGTCAAACATGCTCCCCATCTTCTTGAATACCTCCAGATATTTCCGGTCAATACCTTTGGCATTCCCCTCTTCTTCTCCGAACTGAAACGAGACCTCAAAGGACTGGAGAGCCCGAATCTCATCTATCCGGTCAGCGACATGACCTTCATTCACATCTTTCCCGATGAGAATGATGTCCGCAATTTCTACATCCCCATCGAACCTTCATTTCTTCACAGTGTTGCCGAACTTCTCCCCCATGTAGAGAAAAAACTGGTTGACTTCATCGACAGTTTTGAAGATGATCCCATCACTGACAAAGAACGCACAGAAGTCCTTAAACGTGTCCTTCGGGAGATCACCTACATCAGGGGATTTGATGAGGAAATAGAGACTCTGACCTCGGAAAAATCCGAAAAAAAAGGAATAAAAGATAAAATAAACACCTTTCTCAGTACCGATTTTACAGAGAAAAAAGAACAGAAAAAGGCAGGACTTCCTGCCATCCCCACCACCCCCGAGGGAAAAATCATCGTTACGCAGCAGGAATATCAGTCCATCGAATACCTCCTCATCCGGGATAAAATCCAGATGGGAATTCTTGAACCGTTTCTCAATGACGAAAATATCGAGGATATCACCTGTGATGGCGTGGGCCCGATATTCATTGAGCACAAGATATTCAAGGGACTGAAATCGGCCGTAGAATTCCGGGCTTCGGATGAGATCGATGAATTCGTCATAAAAATGGCCGAACGCATCAAACGACCGCTCACCTATCGTGACCCGATTGTCGATGCCACCCTGCCGGACGGCTCACGTATCAACATAGTATACGGGACTGAAATCAGCAAACATGGCAGTAATTTTACCATCCGTAAATTTTCAGAAGAACCGGCAAGTATACTCAACCTTATCGAATGGAAAACAACCAGCTACATGGTCGCAGCATATCTCTGGATCTGCCTGGAATTCGGAATGTCTCTCTTCGTGAGCGGGGAAACAGCATCAGGAAAAACCACGAGCCTGAATGCAATAACCGGGTTTCTTCCGCCGGAAAACAAGATTGTCACCATCGAGGACACCCCCGAACTTACCGTACCTCATAAAAACTGGACCCGACAGGTATCAAAGGGCAAGGGAAGTGGAGAAGGCGAAGGAGGTGCTGTCACCATGTTTGACCTGCTGAGGGCGGCACTTCGTCAGCGTCCGAATCAGATCCTCGTCGGTGAAATCCGTGGTTCCGAAGGTGCCGTCGCCTTTGGTGCGATGCAGACGGGACACCCGGTGATGAGTACCTTCCACGCAGCATCGGTGGAAAAACTGATCCAGCGTCTCTGCAGTGATCCCATCAATATCCCCATGACCCACGTCGACAACCTGAATATTGTCATCATCCAGAGTGCGGTGCGACGGCCGAACGGGGATATGGTCCGGCGGATGCTCTCGATAAATGAACTGGTCGGCTATGATCCCGATAGCGGCGGATTCTCATTCGTGGCAATGTTTGTCTGGAACCCGATCACCGATGAATTCGACTTTACCGGGCGGGGCTCCAGTTTTCTCCTTGAAAACAAGATTGCGACACTCCTCGGCATCCCGGAGAACAAACGGTCGGAGATCTATCTCGAGGTGGATAAACGGGCACGAATACTTGAACGGCTGCACAAGGCAGGGTATACAAGATTCTGGGATCTCTATGATATGATGACAAAGATCAAGAAGCAGGGCCTCCTAAAAATCGAGATCTGACATGTTCGAGTCTTTTACTTCATCCCTACGGGAACGTTCCGGCGGCAAACTTCCGTTTGAAGACCTCATGGAAGATATCCGCTCCCGCTTTGACCAGATCCTGGAAGATAAAAGAATGGGGACCGACATCCTCTTCATGATAACCTACATGGCCTCGATCATCACCTCCGATGTCTCAAGGCCGGAGATCTTCGCATTTACCGCCGAACGGAAGGAATATGTCACCTCCAGATACATCGCCAAAGTTGAACGATTCGTCAAACGATGGAACTATAACTACGCCAAGGCTCTCGAACTCGTAGCAGAGCGAACGAAGAACAAAATGCTCTCCAGCATGCTTACCCGCTACGGCAACTCCATAAGTTCCGGCGTCCCGGACGATGAATTCATCCGCCTTGAGCTCTCGACAGTCCGCAGCGTCTATCGCAACCATTTCGAGCAGGGCATCGAGATGCTGAAAAAATGGGGCGATGCCTATATCGCGCTGATGCTCTCAAGCACAATCGTCAGTATCATCATCATGGTATCGGTGGCGATATATGCTCCCACGGACCTTGATTCCACCCTGAATTCATCATATCTTCTTATCATAGGAATTGGTCTTTTCGGCATTATCACCATGTACCGGTCAATCCCGGGAGACCAGAAATGCCATGACAATGCTAAAAACGGAAGTTACGAGCAACAGACAATCAAGAAACTTGAACGAATCATTCTCCCGGTACTGGCAGTGGCCGTTATTCTGATGTTTATCGCAGGATTCAACTACGGGGTAATTTTCCTTGTCATGGCCGTTCTTCTTGCCCCCCTGGGCATCTTCGGGTTCATCGATGACACCAACATTATTCACCGGGACGAGGATTTCACAACATTCATCCGAAGTCTCGGGACCATCATGGGGGGAAAGGGCCTTACCGTTACTTCGGCGCTTGGTGAAATCGACCGAAAATCACTTCCGGTCCTTTCAGAATTCATTGACTCTGCATATTCCAAACTCAACCTCGGTCTGGACGATGATATGGTGTGGGTCCGCTTCATCAATGACAGCGGCAGCAACCTGATCTACAAATACCTGAACATTTTCAGGGATTCGATAAAACTGGGAGGAAATCCGGCAGAAATAGCCAAGGTGGTCAGTTCCTCGATGCTTGAACAGACCCTCCTGCGGGAAAAACGGGAGATGCTTGCGACAGGATTTATTGTCCTCCTCATTCCCATGCATGTTGCAATGATTGCCATCTTTGTATTCCTGTACCAGATTCTGATCTCCATGTCCCACGCTGTTACCTCGGTGATGGAAAGTTTCTCACAGACATCCACGGCACTGGGTGATTCGTCCGCCAATGTCGGAGGGTCGATGTCAGGCATGATGAACATCTTCGTGAATTTTCCCGAAGAAAAAATGGGATTCTACATCACAATGGTGATTTTAATAATCACCATCGCAAATATCATAGCAGGAAAAATCGTCAAAGGCGGGGACAATTACATGTACTATGCATTCGGGAGTATTCTCTTCGCACTCTCCGGCATGGTGTATATCGTAACGCCATATATCGTCAACATGTTCTTTACCATTCCGACAATGTAAGGAGGAGTTCCATGAATGAAACACTACGCCGCATAGTAATGATGTTCGGGATAATTATTGTCGGATCCATATTCATTTTTTTTGACACGTCAACACCCCTGATTATCGGGGGCTCGGTGGCGTTCGGCATTATCCTCATCATGGGACTCGGGTTACTGACGGTTGAAGATTTTAAGAGGATTCCAGCATTTATTGGACGCTCGAAAGACCGGAATCAGACCAGTCAAAAAGATAAGAAGGATACGAAATCCTCTCCATCAAAAGAGCCAAATGGCAAGGAATCAAAAAGGGCAATGCCTCTTTCAGGATGGAGAGAGAGGCTCCGCCGCGACGAGAACAAAACAACACCATCCGCCAGCACGGGCCCTCAAAAAACCAAAACCGCGGATACATCCCGTGAGAGAACAGGCATCAGCGCAGGTCTTTCACTTGCGATGGGTTCAGTAAAAGCACGATTTGTTCGTTCAAAGGATTCCTCACATGGACAAAAGATCGATGAACTTCTCGATTCCACCATCCATGAGCCCGTCGGCAGCACCACGGAGGACATCGCGGTGACAGAAGATTCATCAGAAGACGAACATGCGATCCCGGATATTTTTTCGAATGACTTTGACGACGAGGATTTCGGGGTACTGGATGATATCGAACTGGATGATGAAATCCGTAACCACGATACGATACTCCCGGGGGGAATGGCTGATGAAGAGGCTGCGCCCGGCAGCCCTGAGGATCATCCCGACACCGGGATGATGTCAATTGAGTCGATACTTGCCGGAGAGAGAGCAGCCGGCGACGAGGAAGAGATCTCTTTCGGGCACGCGGATGCCGATATTCCTTCGGAAGATGAAATGAAATTCGGATCAATCGAGGACTTCGATGAGATTGAAGTTGAAGGGGGAATACTTACCCTCGATGACGACCTGACCGGAAACCCCTTTACCGGTTCAATTGAAAAACCTCAGGACATTGCCACAGAAAATGAGTTTTCTTTCGAATTGTCGGAAGATACAAGTCCTTTCGGCCCGGATGGTTCGGGAGATTCGGAGGAAGAGGCTATTGAGGCCTTCAGCCTTGATGATCTTGACCTGGATGACGAGGGATCGCTGGACGACCTTGGACTTGATATTGTGGAGGAGGAAGAGGAGGAGATCGATTCCGTCGGACTCCTTCCTGATGACGTACTCTCAGAAGACACACCGGGTAAGAATATATCCCCCTCAAAGACGGAAGTCCTGAATTTCGGTGGGTTCGGGGATTCTTCATCTGAAGAGTTCATGTCATTCGGCGGAGGAGACGACGACGGTCTTCTCAGCATGCTTAAAACCGATATGCAAAAGAAAAAATCGGTTCAGGATGAAAGCCTCTTGCGGGACATGAAGGACAGCAATGTCGATGCGCAGGAACTTGTGGTTGGCCTTGAAGATGTTTTAAAGAAGATGGGAGGCAAATCTTCTCTACAGACAAATGATCAGGACAGGGAGAAGTAAATGAAATCGTTACCTGCAAAAATTGATAATAACGGTTCGTGGGTAGCAGCGAATATTCAGCTTGACGAGAAAATCATCCATCTCCCGGAACCGATGAAGGTAGATATTCCGCTCAAATCCATTGACGACCTGCAACAGAAAAAAAATATTCTTGAGCTTTCTGTAAAAGGAAAAGAAGGCCAAATCTACAGAATTGCATCCGTTCCAAAAGCGCTGACCATTCTGAAAAAAGTGATCCTGATGGGATGTTCAGGATACCGTCTGATGGCGTATTTCATGTCCCCGGCAATCAGGGGCGGGGTGATGATAAAGGACGCAAAATGGGAAAAAGGTGCAATAGTCGTCCTTAAATCAAGGATCTGGTTCGTCGGCCAGGACTCACAGATCTGTCTGCCCATCATGGATGTTTCAGCCATAGAGAAAACAACTAGGGATGTCCAGGGAAAAAAGACGGAAGTGGTAAAGATCGATCACGTAGAGACCGGAGAAGTGACCACCAGTTACGTACTCTGTCCGCCGACTACCCTGGAGGTGCTTTTTAATTACCTCACCGAAGCCACAAAGGATATCTCTATGGATCAGGATCTTGACCCGATATCAGCACAGGTAGCAATGCTTGTCTATAGCGGAATGGATACCCATGCAATTGAAAACATGCTGAATAGTACGAATCCTGAAATCGAGGCAATTTATGACAAGATGATCGAACTCGGCATGGTGGAAGTGGTCCTTACCAGAAGAGAGGTAAAACTGACCACCAAGGGAGTGCGTTTTGTCACCGAAGCAGTAAAGCCGCCTACTAATTAATAATTGTGGCGACTAGGATATATTTATTTATACTAATATCCGATTTCCTCCTTTCATTTTTCATTTAGCGAAAATATTTAACCTTTGGTTGGAAATCATTAATTGATAGGCAATGGGCAAAATTTTAATTGTTGATGACACGCTTTTCATGCGAACACTCCTGAAAAATATTCTTTTTTCCGGGTCTCACGACATCGTGGGAGAAGCGGAAAACGGTGAAGAAGCCGTTGAAAAATTCAAGTCCCTGAAACCAGACCTGGTGACAATGGATGTTGTAATGCCCAAGATGAACGGTATTGAGGCATTGAAGGAAATTACGACGATGAATCCATCGGCAAAAGTCATTATGTGCACGGCGGTGGGCCAAGAGCAGATGGTGAAACTTGCGATTAAATCGGGAGCAAAAGGATATATCGTAAAACCATTTCAGGCGCCAAAAGTGCTTGAAGAAGTCCAGAATGTGCTGAAACAATAAAATTATGCTCAGAGTCCTGATTATTGACGATTCGGTGTTTATTCGCACCATATTGTCAGATATTCTTTCGGAAGACCCGGATATTGAGGTTGTCGGCAAGGCCTCGAATGGCAGAGAAGGACTGGATAAGATCAGAGAACTACAGCCTGATATTGTTACTCTTGACATTGAAATGCCTGAGATGGATGGTCTCCAGATGCTCAGGCAGCTGAAGTACCTCAACGAACGTCCGAAAGTAGTAATCCTGAGTACTCTCACATCCGCCGATGCGGAATATACGAGAAAGGCGCTGCGGCTGGGTGCCGATGACTTCATACTCAAACCAAGAAACATCGGACACGTAAAGGGCATCAGGACGGAATTTACGACCAAACTCAGACAGCTTACCACTATCCCTGTCAGACCCCCGGGCATCGCAAAAAAATTCTCAACAGAACCGGCAAGAAACATTGTCCTAATCGGATCCTCGGCCGGAGGTCCTCCGATGCTCGATGCCATTCTCTCCCGGATTGACGCAGATCTCAATGCAGCCGTCGTCATTACCCAGCATATGCCGGAGGGATTTACGGCGGCACTTGCGGAGCGACTAAATAAGATATCACCATTACCGGTAAAAGAAACCGAAACGGGAGACGTTCTCCATTCAGGGCATGTATATTTGTCCCGTGGCGGGTATCACACCCTGATTACCAGGGATATCAATTCTTCAGGGATTTATGAGGGACGAATTACCCATTCAAAATCCGCACCGGTCCATGCAGTACGCCCTGCCGTTGATACGACCTTTATCTCTGCTGCAAAGGTATTCGGTTCACATACAGTATCTTTCATCCTCAGTGGAATGGGAAACGACGGAGGAGAAGGGGCGCTTTCCATAAAAAATGCAGGAGGAAAAAATTTTGTTGTCCAGGAATCGGACAGTCTTGTCTATGGCATGGCCCGGTCCGCACTGCAACGCAACTGCGTCGACAAGGTCATCCCCCTTGTCCGGATACCAACGGAAATTAAACGCTCAGTAGAGGAGATGAATCGCAGACATGTCTGATGATGAAACATACCGTAAACTCTTTGTTGCGGAATCACAGGAAAACCACGAAAATCTGGTGAGTAACCTTCTGGTCCTCGAAGAAGGTTTGGATTCGAATGCTATCGATGAGATATTCCGTGCCGCCCATACGCTCAAGGGAATGGCCGCTTCGATGGGATATGATGCCATGGAAATGCTTTGCCACTCCATGGAGGATGTTTTCGATGAAATCCGTAACGGGTCAAAAAAAGTAACACCGGACCTTGTCAATCTGCTCCTCAACTGCACAGACTCAATTGAAGAGATGCTGGATGATATTGAAGCCGGTGGAGACAGTTCATCCATAGATGCAACAGATCTCGTTCATCGGCTCATTGCTGAAACCGGAAAACGTGATCTCCCCAACACCCCGGATTTCGATGAACAACCATGCAGTGGAAAATCCGACCCCGCCTACTCAACCGGAGACAGCACTCCTGTCCAGCCAAAGGACGAACCCGGGTCACATCCCACTCACCGGGTAACCGTCACCATCGATCCGTCAAGCATAACAAAAGACATCCGTGCACTCATGGTCCTGCAGAATCTGGAAAATGCAGGTACCGTCGTCTCTTCACGACCGTCAGCAGAATATCTTGAAGGAGAATCGGCGGATTTTGACGGTATGCTCGACATTGATCTCGATAGCATGCTTGAGGCAGAAGAAATCACCTCCCTTGCTTCCATCCCCGAAGTGGCATCGGTGAACGTGTCGCCGATCACCACCGCAGTCACGCCAACTGGTGCAGAACCATCATCCGATACCTTACCCCACTACCTGATGCGCATCACCGTTGCCGAAGACTGCACGATGAAGGATGTACGTGCACTGATTGCACTGGAAAACCTGAAACAGATGGCCACCATCATCAGAACCACTCCTAAGGAGAGGGACCTTGACGAAGGGAATTTCGAAGGAACACTGGATATCATTCTATCCTCCGACGCAGGCCGGGAAGCCCTTCTTTCGGCAGCACGGGTGACCGATATCGCCTCCATCGATATCGACGAACTAACGGGGGATCCCCGGGAATGGAATGATCCATCCAATGACTTGAATGAGACGATACCGGATGAGAAAAAAACGGGGCAGAAGAGGCAGGATAAAGCATCAAAGACCGTCCATAACATCCGCGTTGACATCCATAAACTCGACCAGATGATGACCATGGTGGAGGACCTCGTCATTAACGGCGGACGCCTGAGGCAGCTGGCACGGCAATACAATAACAAGGAAGTCGATGAAGCCATGGGAATGGTCGGCAGGTCGATCTCCGAACTCCAGAACATGATGATAAACATCCGGATGATTCCCCTGGACCAGATCTTCAAACGATTCCCCCGGGTTGTCAGGGATGTTGCGAATCATGATGGAAAAGAAGTTGAATTTCTCATGGAGGGAGGAGATACCGAGATGGACCGCAGTGTCATTGACGGGCTGGGTGACCCGCTCCTCCACCTCATTCGCAATGCCGTAAATCATGGAATTGAAACACCTGAAGAGCGAATCCGCCGCGGGAAAGACCCCAGGGGAACAATCAGACTGCGGGCATGGAGAGAACGGGGAAATGTCGTCATAGAGCTCGGTGATGACGGAGGGGGCATCAATACCCGGGCGGTTCTGAAAAAAGCTGTTCAGCGGGGGCTTGCAGAACCCGAAGCAGGTGAATCTCTCTCGAAAGAAGAGATCGCCGCATTCCTGTTCCAGCCGGGATTTTCAACGGCGGAAACGATAACCGATATCAGTGGCAGGGGGGTGGGCCTTGACGTCGTCAAGAGTACTATCGAATCATTGCAGGGTTCTATTGCCGTTACCTCGGAAGAAGGAAAAGGCACAACATTCACGCTCACCCTTCCCCCGACAATGGCCATCATCGAAGTCATGATGGTGCGGATTAACGGATGCAGATGCGCAATTCCCATCAATTCGGTCGTGGAGGTAGCACGGATAAATCCGAAGGATATTGTCCGGATAGGAAAGAGTGAGGCAATACCCTTCCGCGACGATGTCCTCCAGATTCACCGGCTTGAAGAGATGTTTGGCTCCAACGGGTCGGGAGATATCATTGTTGTCGTCCAGTACCAGGGACACAAATGCTGTGTACCCGTGGACATCGTCGAAGGCCAGCAGGAAGTTGTGGTAAAACCGCTGAGCAGAGTAATCGGCGCCTGCCGGGGGGTGAGCGGCGTAACCATCCCGGGCGACGGTGATGTCATTCCGATTATTGATGTGAATACTATGGTATAAACTGGTGAAAGAAATGGATCTAAATGAAAAACAACTGGATGCCTTACAGGAGATGGGGAATATCGGCGCTTCTCACGCAGCGACGTCACTTTCCCAGATGTTGATGAACGAGATCTCGATGACCGTTCCTGAAGTGAAGAAGATCGACATCGCTGATATTTCAGACTATTTTGGCGAAGAAATCTGTGCAATGGTGGTCTTTGAAATCCAGGGCACCATCGACCCTGCCGGTTACATCGTCTATCACGTCCCGTTAAAGTCAGCCATAAGGATGACGAACGCAATGATCGGTATGCAGGATGAAGATCGAGAGATCAATGAAATGGACGAAAGCGCCCTCCTGGAAGTGGGCAATATTATGGTATCCCATTTTCTTGATGCAACTGCTGAATTGCTCGGTATCGTAATGCTTCCGTCACCACCACAACTTGCCATTGATATGGCCCACGCGTCGTTTGAAAATATCGTCGCCCAGGTGGCACTTGACATCAACGAGATTCTGCTGTTTTCTACGGAATTAAAGGAATCAGAAAACGGGATTCAGAGCACGATTGTTCTTCTGCCTGAAGAAAATACCCTGACAGAAATTCTGTCACTGCTCGATAATTTACTGGAACAGGTTTCCTGACGGCTGGAATACCATGAGCGGATATACAAGGGATACGGCAGATAAGATCAATGTTGGAATCGGAGAGTTTTCTGTCGGTTCAATGACCATGACCTCGATCGGTCTCGGGTCCTGCATTGCCCTGATTATCCATGATGATTACCTGAAAATCGGGGCCGTTGCCCATATCATGCTCCCCGAAAGTAAAGGGCGCGATGAAAGGCCGGGAAAATTCGCCGACACTGCCGTCCCCCTCCTGAAAACAGAACTCATCAAACGGGGGTCAAAACCCCGTTCCCTCCAGGCGACGATCATCGGGGGGGCCCGCATGTTTGAGAAATTCAGGGGGGATCTGGATATTGGTTCGAGAAACATTGAAGCAGTCAGTCAGGCCCTCAAGGTTCACTGTATCCCGCTTGTCACCGAAGAAACAGGAGGAACATCGGGAAGATCCATCACGTATATCCCCACGAACGGTGGTACGATCACTATCAAACAGGCAAATGGAGAATGGAAAGAACTCTAGGTATATTCCCGGCCGTCCTCCTTGTGCTGCTCCTTGCAAGTCCTGCAGCAGGAGTGGCTCTTCATACATTCCGGCCGGATCTGGACACCCTTGTCAGCTGCGATGTCAAAGCCATTGCCGAAGGCCAGGATGGCATGGTCGCCTTTGCCACGTCTTCGGGCATCTCGATGTTTGATGGAGGATGGACGTCGCTCCACTCCACCCCATGGGAGTATGAGACCGGCATGAGGGATGATTATCTCAGGTCCCTTTCCTTCGACTCTGTAAATTCCCTGTGGATAGGATATGCAGCCGGAATTCAGACCTATGACGGGGAGGTCTTTTTCAATATCGATGAGGGCACGATATTCCGGCATATGCCGGTTCATGCTGTCCTGAGATCCGGGGATGATATCTGGATTGCCATCGGCAATTCGGGCCTCCAGAGGTATTCAAACGGCACCTGGACCTGGTTTCGCCCCTTTCATGCAGGAGGGCTGGACACCCATACCATCGACCGTATGGCTCTAGATCATGAAACTGGTTCAATATATGCCCTTTCAGTTCACCATGGCCTCTGGAAGACCGGGGGAGGATATGAGGATAGTTCATTCGAACAGGTATGCGATATTCCGGACATCGATATGATCACCGGCCTTACCGACTACCCCTTTGGAGGGGTGATGCTCTATAATGACACCACCATCTACCGGTATTCCCCCACCAGTGGTCTGACGGTCGTGCTCGTCTCGGATGAACTTGGCAGCGGAGATATCCGGTTCAGTGATGTTCAGGCAGCTGAGGATGCCACACTCCTCATAGGAACAACTAACGGGATGTATGAAGTCCAGGATCATGAGATACAACAGCATATCAGCAGAAGCACCACCGATCTGCAGAACAATAAAATTACCCGGGTCTTCCCCGATTCATCCCGGAGATACTGGTTTGTCACCCCCTATGAAATCGGGTATTATATCAAAGAGAAAAAGCTTCTCATCCCTATCGAGATAACAGACCCTTCCTTCTCCCCCGCCTACACTGCGACAAACCCGGAGCCCCTGGAAGTGAACATTATCTACACAGAAGCCAGATAACGCTTTCACTGAATTTTTAAGATTTTTACGGCATAGAGATCGACGGATTCCAAAAAGATCCTCTTTGCCGGAACTGCCCGATTATCATCATTACTGAAAATGTCCTTTGCCAGATATTCAAGCGGGGAGAGATAATATTTCAATGATTTAAACCGCCGGGACATATCATTAAAATGGACAAACGCTTCGGTTTCCTGTCCTTTCATGACGAAAAATGAAAAATCCAGTAACTGAATGAGATAATTCGGCATCCCCTTCTCCATTGCCAGGCTTCGATAGGAATTATACGACGATGTCTCACCGGTAAGAAGGGCCAGTTTTATCCCGAAATAGACCGGTTCAAGACTCTCAGGATGCTGCTGCATCATCTGCTTGACGAGCCCGTTTGCTCCCACACCGTCCTTTGTATCAATCTTCAGGTGATAGGCTTCCCGAAGAAAATCGAGATCATTATAAAAACGGACAGTTGCGATGTTCAACATTTCCATTCGCTTTTCGTCATTGGCATCCTTTTTTGCCTTCTGGATACCGGTCCTGATAAACCAGCGTTCTGTCGGAAACCACCAGAGCGCGATTTTTATCATAAACCAGAAGGCATTCTCCGTCTCGGGTGTCGTAATAAAGTCGACCTGCCGGACCCGGTACATCGGTGGCTTCACCTTCACCAGTTCAATCAACTGCTCACGTGCAGCCATCTCATAGTCCTTGCCGGTCTGAGATTCCTTTCCTCCGGTCCTGCTCTTCTCTTCACTGGAGAGCTTATAATAGCAAAACGCCCGGTAAAATCCGATCCTACAATCATACCGCCAGTAATCCCCAAAATATTCCAGGGATTCCTTATACGCCCCTGCAGAGAGAAGCCTGATGCCGGCCAGGATTTTTAAGGATGCCTTACTGGAGGATTTACGTTTGCACCGGGCTGCATTTGAGATAATCCGTTCGATAACTTCCGGCTCTCCACCCGATGAGATCTTTTCCATGACGGCCGATGCAATGGAGTCGATAAATTCATCGTGGGCGGCATCATCAATCGTGGAAAATCCGTTATCGAGAGCAGAGATGACATGAGCAAAAAAAACAGGGAGATTTGAGCTTATTTTTTCAGAATTCTGGTTAATATACGAAAGAAGATCACGCTTCAGCGTTTCAATTTTTTCATACTGAACCGCGTCCGATAATTTCTCTCCCCTTGTCATTCTCCACCAGTACAGTAGTTGTTTTCCGTCTCAACCAATAAATGATTAGGATTTGGATATATCAGCATAATAAAATTCACCTGCAGAGCGCTGTTCGCGGTCGAGATATGAGCCGGGTTTATTGATACGTGGCCTTCCGGATTTATCCCTCCTGAACGTTACCCCGAGATTTCGCAGGAAATGGTTCATGCCGTCTTTCATTCCATAGGGGCCGTACGCGGTCCCGTGAACACCGGGATCACCGTCGAACACCAGCATCCGTTCACTGATCATATCGATAACATAGATATCGTGATCAATGACAATGATGCCGGACTCTCTGCCCTCTGCATGGCGCCTCAGGATACGCGCCAGTCTCACCCTCTGTTCCACATCAAGATGGGCGCTCGGTTCATCGAGAATATACAGATCTGCATCCTGGGAAAGACATAATGCAATGGCCACCCGCTGCAGTTCACCACCACTGAGCTCGTCCACTCGTGACTGGAGGATAGGGTTCAGGGACAACGGTTCGATGATTTCATGCTGGTAATAGGATGAATCAAAGGATCTCGTCGCCTGACGGAGGATGAATTCAACAGAAGATGTTCCCTCGGGTTTGATGTACTGGGGTTTATAGGAAATGCGCACCTCGCTGTTCATCGCACCGGCATCAGGTTTTTCGACGCCTGCAAGAAGTTTTGCAAACGTACTCTTCCCTATTCCGTTGGCACCGACGAGACCGAGTACTTCACCCTTTCGTATCTCCCCGCCGTCGATATGGAGGGAGAACGCATCATAATGCTTCTCCATCGGGGGAATTTCCACCAGAATCTCGCGGTTGATATCTCCCGAATGGGCACGTTTCTCAAAGGTAACCGAATAATCCCTGAACCTGACGTTCTCCTCGGGGAGAAAACCCTCCAGATACTGGTTGATGCCAATTCTGACGCCCTTGGGACGCGTGATGATACCGAAGACACTCGGTTTTCCGTATACCACATGGACGGTATCGGCCAGAAGATCAAGGATCGCAAGGTCGTGCTCAACGATGACAACCGGTTTTTCCTCCGCAAGTTCCCGTATCAGGTGTGCTGCCTTCATCCTCTGGTAGATATCAAGAAACGGGGTAATTTCATCGAGGAAATAGAAATCCGCATCTCTCGAAAGACATGCCGCCAGTGCAACCCGCTGGAGTTCACCACCACTGAGCTTATCTATCGGACGGTCCAGGATAGCATCGAGTTTCATTTCACGGACATAGGTCTCCAGCATGCCGCGTTCATCCGTTGAGCTGAGAAGTTCGGAGACCTTCCCCTTGAACACCCTGGGGATGAAATCAATGTACTGCGGTTTGAGAGCCGTCTTCATCGACGACCCGGCGATGGTCTGGAGATAATCAAAAAGTTCGGTTCCGGCAAATTTTTTCAGGATACTCTCCCATGATGCCTCTTCGGAAGGATTGCCGAGGTTCGGCGTCAGCTGGCCGCTGAGGATCTTTACCGCGGTACTTTTACCAATGCCATTTGCACCAAGAATACCGGTTACCTTCCCCTCAACCGGAATTGGCAGACCATAGAGGGCAAATCCATTGGCACCATAGCGGTGGGTGGCCTGCTCGAGTTCTTCCGGGAGCGATACAATATCGATTGCATCGAAAGGACATTTTTTTATGCAGATCCCACACCCCACACAGAGTTCTTCGGATATCACCGCTTTACCGTCTTCCCCGATAACAACAGTTTCGTCACCGGTTCTGACGCGGGGACAATAAAGAATACATTCTTTCCCGCATTTGGGAGGGTGGCACCTGTCACGATGAACAATCGCAATGCGCATGATAAATCACTAAAAATATTATTGTACGGTCAGAAGGATGGTCCAGGAAATAAACCACATGGATAAGGCCATGAACCCCTGATAAAACCAGTCCTTTCCGCCGAGATGGGTGACATCAATCTTCATGAGGAGAAAGATCTGTTTCTGAAACACAATAGCCGCAAGAAGCAGAAGAAGCCCGATGAGCCCTCTCGCAGAATTTTCAGGAAGTGAAGGGTCCCCAATAAGAACAAATGAGAGGACCCCGGCAAGAATACCCATGAAACATCCGATGCTGGTCCGGAGGATTCTCTCATTATGCTCCTTTATTTTTACTTCCTGCGTTTTTACAGGTTTTTGCCCAGGTTTATCCACCAGGATAGTATCTTCAGTCATCCTGCCACCAGTCATTATATTTTTGTGCTCCGACAATATGTAGTTTGGTACATCGATGGCAAATAAAAAAGGCATGAGCGGACTGGATCTCCGTGCATTTATTTCGGAGTTCCGTGCTGTTCTTCCCCTGTGGATTGGAAAATCATACCAGTATGATTCATCGTTCTTCGGGATACGCATAAACGGCGAAGGTAAGAGTAAATACCAGTTATTTATTGAGACAGGGGTCCGTATGCACCTCTCCGGCGAACTGCCCTCTGCTCCGAAAAATCCATCAGGTTACTCGATGGTCATCAGAAAATACCTGAACGGGGGCCGGATTCTTGCTGTCAGCCAACCGGGCATCGAACGTATCGTCGATATCGAGGTGGGAAAGAGCGAACGGCGATACCACCTGATCTTTGAGATGTTTGATGAGGGGAACATCATCATTTGTGATGAGGAATACCGGATTATTCAACCGTTCCGGCGCCACAGGTTCAGGGACAGAGATGTCGTCGCAGGCGAACGGTATACGCTTGCCGGTCCCGGCGTAGATGATAGTATTGATACTGAAAGGATGAAAGAGGCATTTCTCACTTCTGAGACGGATCTGGTACGAACGCTTGCAACGAAAATGATGCTGGGCGGGCGGTATGCAGAAGAGGTCTGTCGTATTGCACAGGTTGAAAAATCGATTCCTGCAATCGAGGCAGCACCCGAAAACATCTATCCGGCCTACATCGCCCTGATCAACCGTGCGGAGTCGGATACCGATCCCTGCATCACCCGGACAGGCTGCTGGCCGTTTCCCATAGGGGACGAAGAGATCATTGCACGGTATGCGACATTTAACGAGGCCCTTGACACCTACTATCCAAAATATGAAGGAGAAAAGGAAAAGGCGGTCAAAGGCAAAGAGAAACTGACAAAAGAAGAGATTATCAGGAAACGGCAGGGAGAAGCGATACAATCATTCGAAAAGAAAATCTCCGCATACCAGGCAATTGTTGATGCCATCTACGAACACTACGGCGAGGTGGCAGACATCATCGAAACCCTCGATGCCGCAAGTACAACCACCTCGTGGCAGGATATTGAAGAGATCCTGGCATCAAGCGAGTTGCCTGCTGCAAGGGCAATACTAAAAGTATATCCCTCGGAAGCAGCGGTGGATGTGCTCGTCGGCGAGGAGAAAGTTAAGATCCATGTCCATGAGAGTCTTGAGGCCAATGCCGCCCGCTACTATGACCTGGTGAAAAAATTCCGTAAAAAGCGTACCGGTGCCCTTGCGGCGATGGAGAAATTCCGCGAACAGCCGATAAAGAAGAAAACCGCAGAATTCCGCCCGATGAAAAAGGCATGGTATCACCGGTTCCGCTGGTGCTATACCAGCGACAATGTCCTGATGATCGGCGGCAAAGACGCCGGAACCAACGAGGAAATTGTGAAAAAATACCTCCAGGGAGGAGACTATTTCGTACATGCCGATGTTCACGGCGGAAGTGTCGTCATCGTCAAAGGGGATACGGCCCACTGGGATGAAGTGGCACAATTTGCCGCATCCTATTCAAATGCATGGAAGGCAGGTCATTTTACCGCTGATGTCTATGCAGCAGAACAGAATCAGGTCAGCAAAACTCCGGAATCGGGAGAATACGTCGCCAGAGGTGCATTTGTGGTCAGGGGTGAACGCAGGTATTTCAGGGATACACCGCTGGGTATCGCCATCGGCCTCCAGACGGCACCGGAACTGGGGGTGATCGGAGGACCCGTGACGGCCGTCAAGGCACATGCGAAGCACTACATTGTTCTTGCACCAGGAACCTTCGAACCCAACGATATTGCAAAAAAAGTACTCAAACGGTTGCGTGAACAGTTTCCCGATGACTGGAAGAGTATCAAGACCGTCCTCAATGCCGATAGCGTCATGGCATTTGTTCCACCCGGCGGCTCGGATATTATGGAAGAATCATGAAAGCCGAATTTGGAGAATTCAGGAAACAAACTGGAGAAATTCGGTTGTTTCCGGAATCACTCGATGACCTCTGGCACCTGAAGCACCTTCTTCATGAAGGGGACCTGATCTATGCCCAGACGTTTCGAAGCCTGGAATCACAGACCGATAAGGTCCGCCCGGAAAAAACGGAAAAAAAACCGGTCCGGCTGGGAATCCGGGTAACCAAAGTGGAGTTTCACCACAATGCCAACCGGTTGAGGGTATCCGGCGTAATCGTTCACGGCGTCGATGAAGGATTTCACCACACGGTGAACCTGGAGACCGGACAGGAAATCTCCGTTATCAAACGGTGGCACGGGATCGATCTCGAACGTATTGACAGGGCGGTCAGGGCATCCACGGCCGGCGTTGTGCATGTGGTGTCCCTTGAGGAGGGTTCGGCAGAGATCTACCGGATGCGCCAGTACGGACCCGAAATCTTCACTACAATCACCGGCGGAAGCGGGAAACGGGAAGGAATGGATGCCAGAAGTGTCTTCTTCGGAGATATCATGACGGCACTGCAGGAAACGACCGGCCCTCTGGTTATTGCCGGACCAGGATTTGTCAAGGAGGATTTTCTCAGGTTTGTCCGTCTTCGCAACGAAGATATGGCCGACCGGTGTATGTCCGTCGAGACACGCAGGGTGGGAAAAGGGGCTGTCCAGGACGTGATCGGCCAGGGCATGCTGGATCGTATCACGGAGGACATTCAACTGGCCCGTGAGGTGAGTCTTCTTGAACAACTGCTGGCCCGGATGGGAAGTGCCGGCCCTCTCGCCTACGGGATTGATGAAGTGGCCAAGGCAGTAGGATTCGGGGCGGTCGAAGACCTGATGGTAATTGACCACCTGATACGTGACGAGAAGGTGACGGACATACTTGAAGAAGCCGAATCGGTTCGTGCCCGTATCACGGTATTTTCTTCGGAGTTCGAACCGGGGAAACAGCTGGAAGCCCTTGGTGGAATTGCCGCCCTGCTTCGCTATGCAATTGAATAAAAAAAGTATTATTCGGTCTTTTCTTCAGCAGCGGGGATATCCTCTTCGGCGGGTGCCTCAGGTTCCTCTGCTTCAGTAACCGGTTCTTCCATGGGTGCCGGACGGGTGTACGACTCCTTGAGAATGATTTCCTTAATCTCGGGAATGAATTCAAAGGTCTGGTGAATCAGCATGCCACGTGCCATCATCCAGCGCTGGTCATAGTTGATTCCCGGGGGCAGGATGACGGTGAGAATGCCTTCATTCAGTTCAAGGTCCATATCCCTGCCGGTGTATAGCTCGATGAGGCCCTTCACTTTTTCAATGGTATCCTCGACGATTGCATCGATGGTGTACTCATAGGTAAGTGACCTGCCTGCAAGCGGGTGGTTAAAATCGATGAGTGCCCTCTTTCCGATGACATTGACCACAGTGCCTTCCTGACCGTCTGAAGAGATCCGGGTTCCAACCGTCGGTTTCTGTGCAAAATTTTTCAGAGGTGCGGACTTCAGAAGGGACTCGTCGTGGACGCCATAGCCCTTTTCCGGAGGTACTTCGACAGTACCGGACTCGCCGACCTCTTTGCCCTGGAGCGCCTCGTCAAGACCGGGGATGATATGATTTCCACCAACACGGACGATGATGGGTCCATAAGTCTTCTTCTCATTATAGAGGCCTTCTTCCTTGGCCTTCTCCTCTTCAGTGGTGTCAAAGACCACATCGTCATAGGATCCGGTGAACCGGAGCTGAATAAAATCTCCTTCATTAACAGCCATGATATTACCTGTCTATATTAATAGGACAGCACTACTTAAAATAATGAGTTCCCTGATTGAGGTGGAAATAAAAATCCCCATAGACCGGCCTGAAGGCATTTCACAGAAGCTGAGGGAGAAGGGAGGCATCTTCATCGGCTCATCGCACCAGGAGGATACCTACCTGAATGCACCTCATCGTGACTATGCACAGACCGATGAAGCACTGCGGATACGCTCCACCTCAAGCGGGGCCGAAATCACCTACAAGGGACAAAAAATGAAAGGGATGGGAGCAAAGGCACGTGAGGAAATAAACATACCCATCGTCGATCCGGATCCGTTCATCAGGCTCTTTTCCGCCCTCGGGTTCACTCCCACAGCACAGGTGAATAAAATTCGTGAAGAGTGGACCTACGGGGGCACAACGATCTCTCTTGATAGGGTGACCGGACTGGGGACCTTTGTCGAGATAGAAGTGATAGCACAAAGAGACGGGTGCAGCAGTGCCTTAGAAAGGATAGACAGGGTCAAAAAAGATCTGGGTATTGAGGGAGATCATATACGGGAATCCTATCTTGAACTCCTTCTTGCTACAACTGGATAAGGTCAACCTGAATATCCTTCGCTTCCTCTCCGAGGATGATGATGGCGCATTTTCCTTCGGACGCAGGCCCGGGGTTGACAATCACCGTTCCTTCCTTCTCCACAACCCCGGTTTGATCATGAATATGGCCGCAGCATACCAGGTCGAAATCCTTGAGGTATTTTCGTATACTCCGGCATCCTACATTTGCTCCACCGACCTCATCCAACGTCCCGTGAGGCGGGGCATGTACCACCAGAATGTTGTGAATGTTCCGTCCGCCGCGCGCCATCGCCTCCTGCAGCAACTTATCGATCTCTTCTTCGGACAACTCGAACGGGGTGCCAAACGGTGTCGGGTTGGACCCTCCGACACCCGTCAGAGTGATTGATCCTATTTCAAGCGATGTTCCGTGGAGATTGACCGCATCCGACTCTTCGATGATGTTTATGATCTCTTTCCGGTCGCAGTTGCCGGGAATTGCAAAACAGGGGACATCAATCATATCGAGAACCTTCCGGGCGTCTTCGGGTGCACCGCAATCGGTGAGATCCCCTGCAATTATCACGAGGTCCGGCCCGAGTTCAAGAAACGCGGGGACTATCTCGAACTGACCGTGAATATCGGTAAGGAGAAGAATTTTAGTCATGGTTATTGGTTCTCATTCCGGTTAAAAAACCTTATCTCCGCCTCAATCCAGGATCCGGTTGCTTTTCCGTGAAGGGCAAGGTTGCCCAGGATATGCTGAATATCCGGGAGGACATCACGCGGCGTCGTTCCTGCAAGCGGTGTCCCGGGCAGAGGGGTAAAATAATGGGCATGTATCTTCCCGTACCGGGTCACCTCCCGGATCTGATCTATCGTTGCATACTGGTCCTCGTCGGTTTCAAACGGAAACCCGAAGATATAATCCACGATGGGTGTTATGCCATGATCGTGACAGCGTTCGACGGCATGGATGACGTCCTCTGCCGTATGTCCCCTTTTCAAAAGACGAAGCACCCTGTCAGTGCCGGACTGGGCTCCAAAATGCAGCTTGGTATTCGACGCATATGTGGTGATCAGCTCAAGCGAAGCATCAGTAATCCATTCGGGTCGCACTTCGCTGGGAAAGGTCCCGAAAAAAATCCTGTGACCCTGTAATGCACGAAGAAGTGCCTCCACCCTGTCCAGACGCGGATGGACACCGTCAGAACCATAGGCAAGAGCATTCGGTGTCACAAACCTGACATCACGATAGTGCTCGGCGGCTCTTACAATGCCATCGATGGTCCTGTGCCGCATTCTGTTTCCAAAGAGGCAGGGAGTCTGGCAATAGGCGCAGCGGTAGGGACACCCACGGGAGATTTCAATGGTACCCTTTACCCGGGTAAACGGCAGGTATGCAGGAAGGAAGACCTGATGGGTAACCGGTCTGCAGACCGCCCCTGAGCAGACCCCGGAGGGAAGCTCACCGTCACCCTGCTCGATTCTCCTGATCAGTGCAGGAAGGGTAAACTCTCCTTCACCCACCACCACATAATCCGCATACGATGCCACCTCAGCCGGACACGCCGACGCATGAGGCCCCCCGACGATGGTGATGCAGTCCGCATCTGCAATCTCATCCCGGTAATGGGGCTCATCAACTGAATTCAGGCTGTAACAGGTAATATCATCTGACGGATGATCGGTTTCATGGAGCGTGATGCCCGATTGCTCGCAAGCAGCATACAATGCAGCATACGAATTCCTTGCCCATTTTATCGACCTCCAGTTCACTTTCATGCTGCTTCTCATGATTCCCTTCTGCCATCAGGGGATTATCTCGCATCCATGATACTTCTGATGGGCAAACTGGTACATGGAAATACCTCCCGCTGCAAGCAGCCCCTGCACTTCATGCTGAACCGTTCGCATGGTTTCATGCAGGGATCGGACCGTCTGATAGATCCATCGTCTTCCCTCCGGTGGCCAGGGTTGCAAAATATTCGAGTAGAGGCATCGCCCCCCGCAGAATACATACTCATCGCATCCTGCACACTCTCTTCCCACCGGAATCGTGGGCAGATTCAACGGGTCGGCATCCCTGATATGTCCGGCATAGTACTCTTCGAGTCCTCCCATGCATGGACAGGGAGCAATGTATCCATCAGGAAGTATGCTGTAATTGGCAAATCCGGCACCACATCGCAGCGAGGCCGGCATGGTTCCTTCGATGAGGTCCTGCATCGTATCAACGAACGGATACCACATCATCACCCTTCCCGCACGTTGCATCGTTCCCAGCCATTCGTCCGCAAGGTTCTGCACCCCGGGAATGTATGAATCTACAACCCACTCCCCAAACCAACGCCTTTCATAGTCCTCGTAAAAATTCGCATTCAGCTGCCAGTGTACGGCCGGAAAAGAGAAGATATCATTCTTTGCAAGATGCATGACATCCTGGAAGATATCCGTATCTTCGGTCACCGTCATCCGTGCGACGATCTCACCTTCATATCCATTCTCAACAAGGTTCCGACAGTTCTCCAGCAGTACCCGGTAGGTCCCCCGTCCGCGGTGTTTATCGTGTACCTGCTCGCGGCCATCGATGGAAACGAGGACCGAGGTCATTGCATGCAGATATTCGGGGTCCATCCTGTCCAGCAATATCCCGTTGGTATGGAGCATGAATTTCCCCCAGGGAATTCGGTCCATAATCTCACAGACGGCGTCGACAGACATCAGCGGTTCCCCGCCGTAGAAGGTAATAACAGGGTCCGGATCCTTCCGGAAAAATTGTTCCAGTTCAGTGAGCGGATAGCGTATCTCCGCTTTACACGAGGTGGACAGCTCTCTCCATGCGTCACACAGTTCCGGACGGAAAATATTTCCTTTACAGTATCTGCAGTGCAGGTTACACTGGTCATTAACCAACAGGTGATAATGCACGTTGTCACTCCGAAATATTGGTCCTGAAAAAATATGCTTAATCTGATGATTCACAGGTAATTTCACCGGAACTTCCGTCAACAGTGACGACCGTTCCATCATCAAGGTCCATAATACTTCCCTGGGGCCTGTCCACCATCGGTATACCCGCCATGATTGCGCCGACAGCAATGATAGGTTCCGCGTCAAGATTGATGATCGCGACCGGCGCCTTTCCATTGCGCTGCAAGGCGTACATCACGTACGAACCCACCGTTGAACCCTTCCCATAAGGAAATACCAGGACTCTCCCTCCGACAGGCACGCCTTCGAGCGGGTGTCCGGCCTCAACGACCTTACCCGTCTCGGGGTCAACTCCCGAGAGAAATGAAATCGGTTCATGGCTGACAAGAATCTCTCCGGTACCGACGCCTTCAGAGATGCTCCGGGCTCTGATTGTAATGGACATACCAAATAAATGTAGGTACAACAAAGATAAATACAGCATGGATGAGACCATCATCAATACCACAGCGAATGACGCTGAACTCACCTACAAGGAAACAGAGGAACAGTCAGAACTGGAGGATTTGAAGATCCGCACTGCGCTTCAGCAAAAGGAGATCATGAATCTCAAGGCAGAATGCGATCAGCTCAAAAAAGAGAATATCCAGTTAAAACGCACTCCGCTCTTTGTTGCCGTTGTCGTTGATATTTTTGAAAACGGCGAAGTCTATCTCAGGCAGCAGGGCAATAATCAGGAATATGTTACCACCGTCTCGGATGACCTTCGCCATGTACTCAGACCGGGGGTAAAGGTCGCCGTCAATAATGCCCTGTCGGTCGTCCGCACCATTGATAACTCACATGACACCCGCGTCAGGGTCATGGAACTTGAAGAATCCCCGGATGTTACCTTTGAACAGATCGGGGGCCTCAGGGATGCGATCGAAGAAGTGCGTGAGGCGGTCGAGTATCCACTCACAAGACCGGAGATCTTCAGGAAAATCGGCGTCGAACCACCGAAAGGTATCCTCCTGTATGGCCCGCCCGGCACAGGAAAAACCCTCATCGCCAAGGCGGTGGCACATGAAGCACATGCGACCTTCATCCGGATGTCCGGAAGCGAACTGGTGCACAAATTTATCGGAGAAGGGGCACAGCTTGTCCGGGACCTCTTCAGTATGGCACGGGAACAGGCCCCTTCGATTGTCTTCATCGATGAAATCGACGCCATTGGAAGTACGAGGATGCACGACGGCACCTCGGGAAGCGCTGAGGTGCAGCGCACTCTTATGCAGCTTCTGGCTGAGATGGACGGCTTTGACAACCGCGGAGATGTGCGCATCATGGCAGCGACCAACAGGGTGGATATGCTCGACCCAGCCCTCCTCCGGCCGGGAAGGTTTGACAGGGTCATGGCGGTCCCTCTCCCTGACGAAAAGGCACGGTTCGAGATCATCAGGATTCATTCCTCACGCATGCACCTGGCGGCGGATGTTTCCATCGAAGAACTGACACGCATGACGGATAACACCACAGGAGCAGAACTCCAGGCAATCTGCAGGGAGGCGGGGATGCATGCGGTCCGCAGGGAAGCTGAGGCTGTGGACATGCGGGATTTCACCGGTGCAATCACTAAAGTGAAGAACAAAACAGTTACCACGGACATCATGTTCCTGTGATATCATGAGACTTCTGCTTGTACAGAAGGAGGGAACGGACCTCTATTCGACGCTGCGCGACTCCGAGACAAGCAGGATACTTCTCCGTTTTTATCATCCAAGACAAACTGACTGGGGGGTCTGCATCAATATTGCTACCCTCGGCAGTGCCCTGTCTCTCGTCTCCGAGCTGAAATGGTACCTGCAGCGGTATGTCACGGTTCCTCTCCTCATCCTCTCGAATGATACCATATGTACCACCGGCTATGCACAGATCATTTATGGCCGTGAGGAATCGGTCCATCATGAATGGGACCATGAAATTCTGTTTGGCATCACCAACGGAACGCTCAGTGGGAAGCTCTCCGTCTCACCGGACAGCGCAATAAATATTGTCGAGGATTTTTCAGAAGGCAAGGACACCGTCTTCAGGGCCCGTTGCAGTGAAGAAGAGTGGTAATTATTGATTACGCGAACATCGCGCTGTCATAATTACTGAATTTGGGATGATGTGAGATATCAAAACTCACTTTATCTATTGCCTTGATAAAATCGCTCTGGAAGATGCTGGACCTCTCTGCCCGAATCGCAAACATACCTGCCTCGGTGCAGATGGCCCGGAGCTCGGATCCATTCTTCCCCTCCGTAAGTTCCGCAACTTCCATGAGATCCACGCTTTCATCAAGATTCATCAATTCAGAATGAATCTCCAGGATTGAAAGTCTTCCTACACTGTTAGGGAGAGGAATTTCGATAATACGGTCAAATCTTCCCGGGCGAAGGAGTGCCTGATCCAGGATGTCAATCCTGTTGGTTGCGCCGATAACCTTCACATCTCCCCTGCTGTCAAAACCATCCATATCTGCAAGGAGCTGCATAAGAGTACGCTGGACCTCGCGATCTCCGGATGTCGTCCCTTCCGTTCGTGTCGCACCGATGGCATCGATTTCATCGATGAATATGATTGACGGGGAATTTTTCTTGGCGAGCTCAAAGAGTTCCCTGACGAGCCGTGCTCCCTCCCCGATATATTTCTGGACGAGTTCCGAACCGACGACCCTGAGGAAATGCGCCTGCGTCTCATGAGCAACCGCACGGGCGAGCAGGGTCTTACCGGTTCCCGGCGGCCCGTACAGAAGAACCCCCTTCGGCGGGGAGATCCCCACGGATTCAAACAGCTCAGGTTTGGTGAGCGGGAGTTCCACTGCTTCCTTGATCTCGCGGATCTGCTCTTCAAGACCTCCGATGTCGTCATATGTTTCGTAGGGGGAATCGACGACTTCCATACCATATATCTGGGTATCGAAGGACTCGGGAAGAACTTCAACGATGGTCAGTGACTGCTGATTCAGGGTGCATCTCAGACCGGGCTTGATATCCTCCGGTTTCACATAGTTTGAAACCCTCACCATAAACCGGGGTCCCGCACTACTCTGGATGATGACTCTTCCCTCGTCGATAATATCGCTGACCGTCCCGATAACAAGGGGTGGACTTCTCAGTTTCTCAATTTCGCTTTTTAGTTTCCTGATTTCCCGCTCATACCGGATTTTCTGGGATTCAATATTTTTCTTTTCGATATCGAGCTGGCGTGCATGCTCTTTCAGCTCCATATTCCGGCTTTCAAGCCTGGCTATCCTGTCAAGGAGATACTGCTTGAGTTCCTCCTCGTTCCGGGGATCATCTTCACCCCCCGTATTCCCGCTCATAATTTTCCCCATATAATGCATCATATCGGTGGAACAGTTCGCTCATAGAGGACAGAACTGACTTTCCTGCGTCATGTCTGATATGTGTATAGGATAATGTTCTTTATATATAATTTGATTCCTGCCCGGATATTTGTCAAAAATCCCCTAAAAAATTGCCAGATATGGCCAATTCTTTAGTAATATCCTTATTCTCACCACCTCAGGGATCACCCTGCTGCCGGACGAATCCATTTCTCCTCATCTTATATTCTCCGGCCAGGCACCGAAAAGTCATCGATGGGTACGTCCCCGTGAACCAGGATCTCTTTTCCTATATCGAATACTTATTTAGCTGGCAGTGTAGAAATGTTATCAGCGATATCTATGTCAGAATGTGAAGTTTGCGGCTGTCAGGTAAAGGGAGAGCCCATTCTTGTCCAGATCGGGGGGGCAAAGATGTGGGTCTGTCCAAAATGTGCTAAACTCGGGACGGAAATCAAACGACCTCCCCGTTCGGCTCCGCCGGGTGCCAGGCCCGCTACAGGTAAACCCGCTCCCCAGCAGAGGCGCAGGCCACGTGATGTGTTCGATCTGATGCAGGGCGAAGTCGTGGATAATTTTGGTGAACTGGTTCGTGAAGCAAGGATGAAAAAAGGGTGGTCCCAGAAAGAACTTGCCCTGGACATTAAAGAGAAAGAAAACCTGATAAAAAAGATTGAGACCGGTTTTCTGCCTGAAGACGATGTACTGAAAAAGATCGAAAAATCGCTGGAAATCACTCTTATCGAATCTGTAGACACTGATATCCGGAAAGTGAAAGGGTCCGTAATGAAAACGACCCTTGGGGATGTCATCACCATCAAAAAGAGCAAAAAATAACTATATCATTACAACCTCTTTTTATCATCAGGAATCGGAGCCTGAGGAGGTATTGTATGTCATCGCCACTGATTCTTATCAATTTCAAGGCCTATAACGAAGGATATGGCCAGAATGCTCATAAAATTGCGCAAAGCGCTGAAATTGTTTCGGAAGAGAGCGGAATTACCATCGGCCTCGCCCCGGGGTACATGGATATACACCCGCTATCGCACCATTACCGTCTGCCGGTATATGCCCAGCATATTGACGGCATCTCCCCGGGGGCGCATACCGGGGCAGTGCTTGCAGGCGCCGTAAAGGCAGCTGGGGCCACGGGAACGCTGATAAATCATTCCGAACGTCGTCTCACACTAGCAGAGATCGATGCAGCCGTGACAGCAGCGAGGAATGCGAACCTTACGAGTGTCGTGTGTACGAATAACACCGCTACCAGTGCAGCTGCGGCATCTTTTTCGCCCTCTTTTATTGCAATAGAACCACCCGAGCTCATCGGAAGCGGCGTTTCGGTATCGAAAACCGATCCCGGTATTATCGAACGGACAGTTGAAGCAGTGAAGGCCATAAACCCGGACGTCCGGGTACTGACAGGTGCAGGGATCAGTACTGGCGAATGCGTAAAGATTGCACTGGATCTCGGAACAGAAGGTGTCCTTCTTGCTTCCGGTGTTGTGAAAGCCGATAATCCTCAAAAAGTACTGGAAGATCTGGTTTCCCTTTTATGAAAGAAGCGTTATCAGATCATGTTTGGTGATGACGCCTATCACCTGCCCTTTTTCCATCACGAGAACAGCGTGATGGTAGTGAAGGGTATGGACGACGGTTTCAATATCTACGGAAGGAGAGACGGTGGGAAAACCGTCTTCCATGATATCACAGACGGTATTTTTCATAGAACGGCTGATTTTCCCCCCTTCCATCGCGGCGATAATTGCCGACTCCGAAATGCATCCGATAGGGACACCTTTCTGAATCACGGGGAGCTGGGAAATACCATGCTCCTCCATCTTTGCAACAGTCCTGACGATGGTCTCGGTAGGCAATACAAATATGACCGGAGCATGCATGAGATCCCTTGCGGTAACAAGGGACCGCTGAGCACTGTTAAGGACATCGATGATCTTTTTCAGGGTACTGACCCTCGGATCAACGGAGCCCGATTCTATGCGTGCTACCATTGACTGGGACAGACCTGCCCTTTCAGCCACGTCGGATTGTGTCAGCCCGACCTTTTTTCGCAGCTCTTTAATTTCGTTTGGTGCAGGAACATTCATGGAAATTACTCACAGTCATGATATTGGGATCTGTCCCTGGCATTTATGCGTTCCAATGCTAATTATTCTTCTGCATACAACTCCAGCCTCTGAATCAGATAATCCCTCATATGCTCTTCCAGTGCCTGGGCATCGGAAGGGGAACCCACATAAGCAACTGCATAGAGCAGAACCAGAGCATTATCCCTCATATAAGCCTCAGGGGCACCGATATCTTTGTCAGGGAGAGGGATAATAAGCAGATCGCGCTTCTCGGGCTGGAATGAACATGCCACCGATTCATAGTCCTGGGCAACCAGTTCGTCCCGGGAGGAATCATGCCCATCCCAGTCAAAACTCGATCGAATTGTCTTCTGGGAAGCAACCTTTTCCACCGCCTCCTCACGGACGATACAAATGGCCGTTGCTACCTGATCAGGGACTGAAGGAACTTTCTGCATCGATTTGAGTGATTTCTCAGCCATACTGATGGTACGATCATAGAGATCCATCCTGAATGCAACCAGCATCAGGGCTATCCAGTGCGCCGTATCCTCATCCAGGCTGATACTCCCTGAAATTCCGGATACATATGCCTCTAACAGTTCCTCTTCTTCCATGATAATCTCAACAACAAAACTTCGTTACAAAGCATATATGTTTTTCAGAAGAGCAGGCCTGCACTGATGAACAGTTCCTGAAAAGTAAGAAAGGAGTGGGAGTAGTAAGCCCCATTCTGTTTCTATGCGGCATTCAGCTACGCGCCATACCCGGGCCGGCCCGGACACCGTTATGCCCTGTTCTGGCTTGCACCCGTAGGGATTCACCGTTCCACCGCTCCCTGCCGGTCCGCATCAGCGAGTTAACTCGGCCCGAAGGCCTTCTCGCCCGAAGGCTCAGTCGCATCATCGCTACCGGCAGGCCGTGTCGTTTCTGTGCCATTGCCGTGACTCTCGCCACCCGCACTTGCATGCGGCTACGCGTCCGGATGGTGTGGGGACTTTCCTCAGCAGCACAAAGTGCCACCGTCAGCCGCACACTCCCTCTCCTATTAATATTGTATCCAGCCATATTTATGGGCATGGACGGGATTGCCGGAAGTGAGGGTACAACGGCTGTCAGGTACGCACGGGCGGTTCTTGAAGAACACATCGCGAAAAAATCATCGGAATATCCCGCGCTTCCCGAATCATTTGAAACAATGAAGGGGGTATTTGTGACGCTCACCATACAGGGTGAACTTCGCGGGTGTATCGGATTTCCCACCCCGGTAATGCCACTCAGTGAAGGAATTCGTGAAGCAGCACTCTCTGCCGCACTCCGGGACCCAAGATTTCCCCCGGTCCGACCGGAGGAACTGGACGCCATCACCGTTGAAGTAACCATACTCACGGAACCAGCACCGGTTCGGTGCCCACCGGAAGAACGCCCACGTTGCATACAATCAGGGCGGGATGGCCTTATCATATCCGGGATGGGAAGGACCGGGCTCCTTCTCCCCCAGGTTGCCACAGAGTACCACTGGGACGAAGAAGAATTTCTTGACCACACCTGCCTTAAAGCAGGACTTCCCCCGGGTTCATGGAGACGGCATGATGTTGAACTGTTCTCCTTTCAGGGGCAGGTTTTTTCAGAAAATGAGGAACAATCGTGATTTCATTCGAAGTATTACATAAAGATATATGGGCACGGACTGGCCGTCTCAAAGTCGGAGAAAAGATCGCACGAACCCCTCTCCTTCTTCCGGTGATAAATCCGCATATACAGCTTATTACCCCGTCCGAGATGCAGGAGATGGGCATTGAGGCGTTAATTACCAATGCGTATATCTTTTCAAAGAGCAGGGAATTCAGGGAAGAGGCGCTTGCCAGAGGCCTTCATGATGTACTGGGGTTTGACGGCATCATCATGACAGACTCCGGGGCATTCCAGCAGTCCGTATATGGTGATGTCGCCTTTTCCAACAAGGAGACCGTCCAGTTCCAGAGATCTATCGGCAGTGAGATCATCGTTCCAATGGATATTGCAACTCCCCCCGACCGGGATTATTCAGGGGCCCGCGAGGAACTGTCGACCACGATGGCCCGGATTACCGAAGCATTGACCATCATCGATGACGGCCATCTTGCAGCACCCGTCCAGGGAGGCATCTTCCCTGATTTACGGGAGGATGCCGCGGCAAGGGTCAATGAAACCGGCGCGACCTTCTGTCCCATCGGTGCAGTGGTTCCCCTGATGGAGAATTACCGGTACAAAGAACTGGTAGAGGTGGTTTTGGCCGTAAAACGGAGGCTCAGTCCTTCGTCATGTGTCCATCTCTTCGGCGCCGGGCATCCGGCGATGTTTGCACTTGCGGCCGCAATGGGATGCGACGTCTTTGATTCGGCGGCATATGCACTGTATGCCCGGGAAGGAAGGTACATGACACCATCGGGAAGTCTAAAACTGAACGAACTTCAGGAACTCCCCTGCGCATGCCATGTATGCCGCACACATACCGTCGAGGAACTGAAAAAATCACCGGAGAAGGAGCGACTTCTCGCACTCCATAATCTCTCGGTCAGCCTTGCAGAGATATCCCGCATACGGCAGGCGATTATCGACGGAACCCTCTGGGAAGTAGTTGATGAACGGTGCAGGAGCCATCCACGTCTCCTCGAGGGGTACCGTGAACTGCTGAATCACTCCGGAGAACTGGTGCAGCGAGACCGTGTATCAAAGCGGCGGTTCTTCTACCGCGGGGATGAATCGTGCGCAAGGACCGAGGTAATCCGCTATCATTCCGCATGCCTCAGATTCAAACCGGGGAAAACCTGTCATATCTCGATGAATGATCAGTTTCCGGACGATACAGAGAGTGTGTTCCAATTCAAACCGCCCTTTGGCATCTACCCTTCAGAAATGGCAGAAACGTTCCCTATCGGCCAGAGCGAAATTCCCGGATGGGACGGGGCGATGGTTACGGCAGGCCTTCAGGGAGTCCGAAAATATATTGAATATTATCCTGAAACACGTTTTACTATCTCCTGTCCGCAGGCCTGGATTTCAACTCTGGAATATTCCCTCAGGGGACTGGAGGACAAGTATGTCTGCATTTGAGGTGATCGCCCGGGACGGATTTGCACGCGAGGGCAAACTCACCCCGGTTTCCGGGATACCTCTCCGGACACCCGCGATTATTGACCCGGGGGAGCTGTTCCCGTCGCTTGCCAGCCATCCGTTCTCCAATGTGCCGGTGACAGCACCGGATTCCTTTGCAGAGAAATATACCGTTGATTATGAAGATCTCATCGTCATCGGTCCGGGAATGAAGGAGAACCCGCCCTCTTCAGGAGTCGGGATTCTACCCGGCTGGCACGTACTCAGGGGAAATCCCAGAACCTATGCTGAACTGGTTCTTGCATTCAGGACCAGAACCCCCCCAGGCATTGCGTGGTATGCCCCCGCTTCCGCGCTCCCCTCAAACGTCGCTATGCTGGTATATTCCGGATTTGATCTCGTTGACTACCGGGCAGTTGACCTGAAGAGTGCACAGGGGGTCTTCTGTACAACAGACGGTGAACTTCCGGCAGAAGAGGCGTTTGCCTCCTCCCTGTGCCGGTGTGAGGGATGTCGCGAGAAAGATCTGCGCCTTCATAACCGGCTTGCCCTAGATGCGGAGTTGGCAACAGTGAGATGGTTTTTCCGCAGGGGCCAGCTCAGGGAACTCATCGAAAAGCGGTGCAGGACAGAAGCATGGCAGGTCTCCGTCCTTCGCCACTTTGACAATGCCTATGCCATGTACGAACCATGGCTACCGGCCGTTCGCTCATCGCCGATGTTTGCCAACACCGGGGAGTCTATGAACCGCGCGGAGATCCTCAGGTTTGCCGGCCGCCTCACTTCACGGTTCATCCCGACCCGTACAGATGTCGCGGTACTCCTCCCCTGTTCCGCGCGAAAGCCCTATTCCCAGTCACAGAGCCACAGGACCTTTCAGCGGGCGATACAGGACCGTGCCCATGAGGTCATCATCACCTCTCCGCTGGGAGTCGTGCCCAGAGAGCTCGAACTCATGTATCCGGCGGCACACTATGATGTCCCCGTGACCGGCCACTGGGACCGGGAAGAACAAGCATTTGTCACCGGGGTACTCGCCAGCTACCTGCGGCACCACGGGTATTCCCGTGTCATTGCGCATCTGGAGGGTGATGCCCTGACCATCGCACAGGCAGCGGCAGAAGCTGTCGGCATCGACCTTGAATGCACCTGTCATGGACACCCGACAGGAAGTGAATCCATACGAACGCTGGATGAGGCCCTTACAGGCGAAAAGAAACGCTCCCATAACATTATTCAGGGCACCCTCAGCTTCCAGTTCGGCAGCACCATCAGTACAAAGGGGATGATCATCAAGGGCCGGACCGGCCGTCGCAAAGTACTCAGGGGAAAACAGCAGCTCTTCAGTATTGACGAAACTACCGGACTGTTTCGTCCGACCCTGCAGGGGTGGGATGCACTGGGAGACGTCTATACCGTGACCATCGATGATTTCATCCCGCAGGGAGATGTCCTTGCCCCGGGCGTCACTACAGCAGACCCTGCAATCAGGGCAGGAGACGAGGTTCAGGTACGGGGACCACGTGCATGGGGCGCCGGCAAGGCAGTGATGGGCGCTGAAGAGATGATGCAGTCCATACGCGGGGTTGCGGTAAAAACAAGAAAAGTTGCAAAAATCTCAGATAGTGATTGAGCCTGAAAAGGTGAGATCGTTATTCTTTTTTCCAGAAATGGGATGAAGGGGGAGAGATGATGATACGTAATACTATAAGTTACGGGCAGTCCAAAATATATGCCATCATTGATCTTCAACCAGTGGGGATGATTCCGGGTGTATAAAATTCAGCATGCAGATAAAATCGCGGAAAATATTTACGAATTCTGGATAAATGCCCCTCACGTAGCTCCAAATGCTCAGGCGGGCCAGTTTGTCGTTATTCGAATTGATGGAAAAGGGGAACGCATACCCCTTACGATCTCCGCCGTTGACGGAGAGAATGTCAGAATTGTCTTTATGGCAGTCGGAAAAACCACAACCCAACTTGCGGATCTGGGAACAGGGGATCAGATACAGGATATTGCCGGACCCCTGGGGGTCCCCTCTGAAGTGAAGGACTGGGGCCGCTGCGCGGTCATCGGCGGCGGTGTTGGTATCGCCTGTCTGCCCATTCTTGCACGTGCCCTGAAGGACGCAGGCAACACCGTCACCGGCATCATTGGTGCACGCAATGAATCTCTCCTGATCCTTGAAGACGAACTCCGAGATGCCTGTGATGAACTGGTCGTCTGCACGGACGATGGGAGCACAGGTTTCCACGGGTTTCCCGCAGATATCCTCAAAAAACTGGTGGCCGAAGAGGTAGTCGATGCGGTCTGGATTATCGGACCCGCCATCATGATGAAGATTACGTCGATGGCAACCAGGGAAGCAGGAATCCCCACATTCGTCAGTCTGAACCCGATTATGGTGGACGGCACCGGAATGTGCGGGTCCTGCCGTGTCACCGTCGGAGGAGAGACCCGTTTCGCCTGCGTCGACGGTCCGGAATTTGATGCCCATCTTGTCGACTGGGATGAACTTATGACTCGTCAGCGCATCTACCCGGAACAGGAAAAAAAGTCCCTTGAACGCTACCATGAACATACCTGCAGGTGTGGTGAACGAAAATGAACCTACGTCCTGCTGATGACAGGGTGCATGACTTCGAAGAAGTGGACACGGGTCTCCCCGAACAAACTGCTGTCCTGGAAGCGCTTCGCTGCATGGAATGCCCCCGGCCCATGTGCGTCCAGGGATGCCCCGTCTCCATAGACATCCCTGCATTTATCAGCGCAATTGCCCAGGAACAATTCCGCGATGCCGCAAGGATCCTCAAACAGGACAATATGCTCCCTGCAATATGCGGCAGGGTTTGCCCCCAGGAGAACCAGTGCCAAGGTTCCTGCATCATGTCCAAAAAAGGAAAACCCGTTCGCATCGGTGCACTCGAACGGTTTATTGCAGACTGGGAACGTGAAAACGGCGTTGAATCACCCGGGGTGGCCCCTTCGACAGGTAAACAGGTGGCAGTTGTCGGGTCGGGACCGGCGGGTATTACCGCCGCTTCCGAACTTGCACGGGCAGGACACAGCGTTACCATATTCGAGTCCCTCCATAAGGCAGGAGGGGTACTCACCTATGGCATACCGGCGTTCCGTCTGCCCAAGGATATTGTCGAATTTGAGATTGATCAGGTTCTAGCGATGGGTGCAGTACTCAGGCTGAACCACATCGTCGGCAGAAGTGTTCCCGTCGACGAACTGCTCCGGTATGATGCCGTCCTCATCGGAACTGGTGCAGGCCTCCCCTATTTCATGGGAATCGAAGGGGAAAACCTCAACGGCGTATATTCAGCCAATGAATTCCTGACCCGTGTCAACCTCATGCATGCCGACCAGTTCCCCGAATATGATACCCCTGTCATCAGAGGAAGCAGGGTGGCGGTCGTCGGCGGAGGAAATGTTGCAATGGATTCGGCACGTGTGGCACGCCGCCTCGGGGCAAAAGTCTACCTCATCTATCGCAGAAGAGAGGAGGATCTTCCCGCACGCGCCGATGAGGTCCAGAATGCCATCGATGAAGGGGTCGAGATGGTCTGCTGTTCCAACCCGGTTCGGATCCTTGGGGGGCCGGAGGTCCGGGGTGTCGAATGTGTACGGATGGACATGTGCGAACTCGATGCCAGCGGAAGGCCAATCCCACGCCCCCTAGAAGGAGAGGAAAGCCACTTCACCCTTGATGTCGACATGGTCATCGAGGCTATCGGGCAGGGACCAAACCCCCTCCTCTCAGGACTTATCCCGGACCTTGAGCGCGGACCGAAGGGAACGATTGTCGTTGACGATGGCGGCAGAACATCCATACCGCATGTCTTTGCCGCGGGGGACATTGCAACCGGCGCCGCAACCGTCATCTGGGCCATGGGGTCTGCAAAAAAAGCGGCCCGGTCGATTAATCAGATGCTCGCCGGCGAGGAATAATTTTTTTTCTCCCTCACACCTCTCGTTCTTTTTCACCAAGACATTTCTTACAATTGCCTATTACCGGTCAGACAATAGCACAGTGCGAGCCATGCATAACCGGAACGGTTTCAGGAAAAATTGAAACTGAATGATAAACCGGTTACCGAATAATCTTCAGACCTTCATTGTCGACCTTTGTTTCAATGGCAATCTTAAGCCCGTACTGAGCGATCACCTGTTCCAGTTCTTCCCTGGATTTCTCCGTAATGATGGATATCGACGGCCCGACTGAGCTCATGCCGACAAATTCAAATCCCGCCTCACGGAGTTTTGCCATATACTGGTAAATTTCAAATGAATTGTGCTCAACTTCAGCACGCTTCGAACCCCTGAATTCTATTTCCCATATCACATCACCGATACGCCTGAGATCATCCTTTACCAACGCAGGAATCAGATCCATCAATATCAGGTAGGCCTTTAGTTCCCGATCGCAATAGTCAAGACTGCGGGCACGGTTCATGAGGACCTGGAATTCACTTTCTCCTGCCGCATCGGCCTCTGTCGGAGGGATGATGACGAACACATTCTTATCTTTGGCAAAGGAGTGCTGGCATACAAGAGTGAGCTCATCACCCATCACGGCCATCCCGCCATAGGTCACGGCTGCGGGTCCGACACCGGTTTCAAACCCACAGACAACATCGCCTGACTCCGTCTCCTCCGCATAATTATACCCTACCAGCAGCCGCACCTGTTCCCTGTCAAGGGGGGAGCCGAGTGCGGCATTGATGGCGTGTGCGACGGCTATCAGGACCGTTCCCGTTGAACCCAGCCCGACATGCTTTCGCTCATGATCGATGACGTCAATTTCAAATCCCCCGGTATACCCGGTCACTTTCTTCATGACCGCAACCAGATGCTGAAGCATCGGTACCCGTGAGTAATGTATCACCACTTCGGATGGCGTACACCGCACCGTTGCCTCCCCGTATATCCGGATGGCAAATCCAATTCCTCCACCACCGGGATGATCCGGGGCAAACCGGTTCATATCTAGAACCGATGAGTGGATCCGTGCCGGGACACGGACGGTAACCGGCCCTTTACACGGGGAAACGCGGTCACTGCAGTCATACCCAAGAGTGTTTATATTCTCTCCCGGCGGAAACGGAGAGAATTCATACTCTACGAGATCAAGGTCTCCGCCACGTATCGTCATTCGTGCCATATCTGCACCTCCTATCGATCAAAGAAAATGTTCTTGCCCCCCGCCTTGAGCGGAATACCATACGCAACAGAACAGTCTTCCAGCCATCCCAGTCGTAGCGCAGCGGTGCCTGCGGAGTACATTATACGATTGTCTGCATTATGCATTGCCGCGGTTTTAACAGCAGATCCAACCGCAATTCCAAGATCTGCCATTTTTATAACACAGTTCGGCCCGGTAAAGGATGTAACGGACGAAGAAGCCCTGTATGCCTCCAGCATGGCTGAACATGTCGGATGCCCGCACCCACCGCAATTCAGGCCCAGACTCATGCCCCCTTCGCATCCTATCAGGAGGCAGGCATCACATGCCTCAACATTCCCGGCATCACGGATAAAAAATCCAATTCCTTCTTCTTCTCCAGTTGAGCGCATCTCAGTGGAAAGAACCGCAAGATCCGATCCGGTTATCACCCGGATTCTGATCGAATCGGCCCCTTTCCCTTTGGGCGCAGTCCGTGCGGAGAGTGCCATCATATCGGCCACCGCAACGATCGCACGCGCTTCGGGATTCATGAAATACAGGTTACATACCAAAGACTTAAAGGATCGTATTGACTGCCGGTCGAATAATCGGTATACTTATGGAAAATATTGATGCGTGAGACCATCCCTGGTCCACTATATGGATGATTTTCCGGCAAAAGAGGATGATTATTTCTTATATTCCCTCTGGGTGTAGCTGTATTTATCCGAATCTCCACCTTTGACGACAATATACAGCCATTCGTAGATTGATTTTATGGCTCCGTACTGGTCGTACCGGCGCATGGAGAACCCGACCTTCATCCCCGGGACGAACACGACCTTCCCCAGCAATTTCATTCTCCGGGCAATCTCCAGGTCATCTCCGGCATCGGAAACGCGATAGCCACCCGCCTCCAGGAATGCGTCTTTTCGAAATGCAGTGTTTGCTCCCAGGGTATAATAGAGAAGATTGGTATAGTAGCCAAGTCGCGAAAACGTATTTGCAAGCACCAGCGAAAGCCGATTTTGCAGGCCCTTTTCGATGGGGAAGACGGGGCCGTACACGGTCACCGCATCCGGTCTGCGGGAGAATTCCTTATAGATGACATCAAGCCATTCGCGGGGAAAGATACAGTCTCCGTCGGTTGTCACCACAATATCAGTCGATGCCAGATCAAAACCGTCATTTCTTGCACCACCTACCTTTTTCCGGGTCTGGATAATAACGTGATCTGCAAGAGGTTTGGCAATATCTCTTGTATTATCCTTGGAATTTCCATCGACCACGATGATTTCGTACATATCCCGCGGCATCGTCTGGTCATTCAGGGATGTGAGACACCGGGCAATGTTTACTTCTTCATTGTAGGTCGGAATAACAACTGATACTTTCATAGAATTCTACCAGGAATTTGTGGACACAGGACGTTGCCCTGCCCCAGTATTTGATTTTCAATTACTTGAAATTGTATCATCTTCCCCGGACATTCAATTGGTAAGAGAGTTTTCGAAATATCAGGAATCTCTTCTGATCTTCCGTCGTCGATTACGGGCAGGCATCTCACCAGGAACTGCAGCCAGATGCCGATCTCAATTTTTTGTACCCGTATCACAACCATCATCCGCGTATTCCGGGCCATTCATCCAACAAAAATGAGAGGATTCATGTATTCGGGATGATCCGGGAAGAAACAAAAAAAATTGAAAAAAGAAAGGGAAAATCAGCCTTTTCTATATGTCTTCATAAAATCGAATACATGACGGATACACCCGTCCATATTCAGATACTCAAATTCTGCGAACCTTCCGACCTGCGCAATTCCTTTCCCATCGATGAAATCCCTGACAATGGCCACATTATCCTGGTAACAAAGATCATAGACCACATAGGCAAATTTCTGCCGGAATACAGATGCATGGACCACATCGGAAGGGGACACCAGACCCATTTCACTCAGGCCCGCAACCGTATGCCGGATCAACTCATCATCCTCCATTGCCGATACGGCATCACCCTCATTATAGGTGATTTCAGCAAGAACCGAGCCGCATCCATCCGGCGCAACCTCGGTCGAATAGTTGGAGGGAAATGATATCCGGTTAAACATTCCCAGTTCTTTTTGCGGGACATAGAGCCACGAATACGGGGCGCTGTTCGACCTGGTTCCCAGGCATACGCATGCAAGTGAGTTATACCGAAGACCCTCACAGGCATTCATGACACCGCCGGGAACAGCTGCAAGGCACGGGAGGAGATGCTGCGGAGGAATGGTCGAGATACAGCGCTCTGCCCGTATGGTTTCGGAGCCATCACTTATGAGAAAGCTGCCATCCTCATCACGAGCTACAGAGGTTACCGAAAAACCTGTGCGGACCCGGCTGCGAACCGGTCGTGCAATGGCGGCAATGAGTGCCTCTATCCCCCCAGTCACGGGATAGGAAAACACCGACTGGTGGGTATACCCCTCCGTCTCAATCCCGATGGCCGACCTGATGATATCCTCGACCGGTGGGCGGGGGATGCGCCCGTCCACCCAGTGATAGGACATCTGATCTGCAGGATAGTTCCAGATCTTCTCATTATATGGTACCATGTAACACTCGGCGATTCCCTTGCCGAAGGTCACATAGATCCAGTCACGAAAATTCAGGGGTGCCGGGAGGGTACCCTTCTCGGCCTCAATCAGCATCCTGACAAATTCATTGATACAAAAAAAGCGATCCTCTTCCGGGAGCTGGGAAAGCCCGTTTTCGAACGGGTATTTCACATAGGATCCTTTATAGAATATCTTCGTATTCCGGTCCCGGTTATCCTGGTTTTCCCCAATCACATCCTTCATCCATGCAAGAACCTCCTCATCCCGGGAGAAAATGATATGGGACCCCCCAATGTCAAAGGTAAAACCGTCCTCTGTTTGCGAACGGCACAGACCTCCGATAGCATCCTCCTTTTCAAGGACAATGACCTCTTCCCCCTCTTCATGCAGAAGCCGGGCAAGGGTAAGACCGGTCAGGCCGCCGCCAAGTATCGCCGTCGTCACACAGAATAGTTCTACCTCACACCACAAAATGACAACGGAAAAAATGAGATATTGGCAGTATAGGTCAGCGGGTCTGAATATACCACCCGGTATGGGTCAGATTCAGAGTCTCCTCGCTGACCGGTTTTGTCAGGAGACTGACAATTACCATCGCAAACACTGAAATGACCAGGGCGTAGAGGCTGAAATGAACGGGTAATTTGAACATAAACTGGTGGATGTATGCAAAGACGCCGGCGGAAACCAGTCCCGATGCCATACTCGCAATTGCACCGGCCGCAGTTGCCCTGCGCCAGTACAGCGCCGAGATCAGCGGAACCGCAAAGGTTGCAAGCATTACCCCGATGCCCATCCAGATCAGCCACGCCAGCATCTCCGGGGGATTGATGGCAAGGAGAAGCGACACAGCTGCGGCCAGAAATACACAGATCTGACTGACCCTGAGCACCTGTTTGTCGGTTGCATCGGGCTTTAAAAGATTTTTGAAGATATCCCACGAGAACATCGTGCCGATAGTCAGCATCAGCCTGTCCGTCGTTGACATGACGGCAGCAAGTACGATGACGGCAAAGAACGCCCATACCAGCACATTCGGGGAAGCATATTCGACCCCGTACATAAATGCGAAATCCTGTGCATTGACGGTGGAAGGGAGGACGAGTTTGCCTTCTTCAACCAGGACCCGCACGGCAAATCCTGCAAACTTGACCAGGAACATGACGACGGCATATACAGCAAAGGCGATCAGTGGCGACCATTTGAAATACTTCGCCTCTTTTGCGGCAAGGACATTGTTAATGACATGGGGCGCACAGGCAAGGCCAACCATCAGAAGTATCCCGAACGAGAATAAAAATTCGGGAGTACAGTACGCATATGGGGCATATGCGGGGGACGGGTAATAGGGCATCACCATATTCGGGTCAAGCGTGGAAAGCACTTCATTGATGTGCGTCAGACCACCTGCAGACAGGATGACCATGGGGGCCATTATTATGACACCGGCAATAAGGATGAACCCCTGAATAAGCGTTGTCCACGAAACGGCATACAGTCCGCCAATCACCGTATAGATGGTGATGACGATCGCTGAAATGATCAGGGCCGTGATATGGGAGATCCCGAAAAGCCATACCAGCACAATGCTGATGGCGGTGTACTGGCCGACAAGGTAAATAAGGGATACCACGATCCCCGAAGCGGCGGCAAGTCCCCGTACGGCCCGCGGACTTTCGAACCGCTGGGCAAGGTAGTCTTCGACGGTCATGTACCCGCTCTTCCGGGATATTGAATGGAGCTTTGCCCCAAAGACAATGATCGCAAAGGAAGCGGCAAGCGGGACAAAGATCTGTTCCCATATTCCCGGCCATCCGGATGCAAACCCGAATCCACTCACACCAACAAGTGTCATACCGGAACAGACGGAGGCAACCATAAGAATGGTAAATACCCAGAACCCGAGTGACCTCCCTGCAAGAATGTAATCCTCTGTCGAGTGGATCTTCTTTGATGCCCAGCTTCCGATTCCGATGAGAAGGAGCCCATAGAGCACGATGATCCCAATCGTAAGAACATCAGTCATCCGATTCTTCCCCCCTGAAATGGAACCCCCACCAGATCAACACAAGCAGGCTCAGACCAATGGCGGCGGAAACCACGGTAACTGTAATCGTTGGCAGTCCGAACATAATATCATGCTAATATGTAGCATGCTAACATATAACATAATCGCTCCCATGGGCCGGATATAGCACATGGACCTGAAAAAAAAAGAAATTTAACGATATTTTGGGGATATCATCTTTGAACCACGCGGCATTGCAATTTTCCCGGTTCTGACAAGCTCCTTTATCCCGTACTGCCGAAGCAGATCCTCAAGGGCATTGATCTTCGAAGTGTCACCTGTCACTTCCAGAATCACGGTCTTTTTTCCGACATCTACGATACGCGCCCGGAAGTTGTCCGCAAGCTGCATCACCTCTGCACGGGTACTCCCCGCTTCGGCATGTACCTTGATGAGGGCAATTTCACGGGCTACGTGATCCGAATAGGTCAGATCTGAGACCTTAATCACTTCAATAAGCTTATTGAGCTGTTTTTTTATCTGCTCTATCGCCTCGTCATCCCCGATAGAGACGACAGTGATTCTGCTCATGTCGGGTTCTTCACAGGTGCCGACCGCAAGACTTTCGATATTATACCCACGCCGGGTAAAGAGACCGGCAACCCGTGAAAGGACACCGGGTTTGTTCTCGACGAGTATGCTCAGGGTATGTGGTCTCATTTTCTCTCCCCCAGAATCATTTCATTGATTGCAGCGCCTGCGGGCACCATCGGCATCACATTCTCCTCCCGTTCAATATGAAAGTCGAGCACGAACGGCCCGTCGGTATTCAGGGCAGTTTCCAGTGCAGCCCGTACATCTTCCGGCGCATCCACACGAATTCCCGGAACCCCGTATGCCTCGGCCACCCTGACAAAGTCCACAGGGGGCAGTTCGGTGAAAGAATACCGCCTCTCGTAGAAGAGTTCCTGCCACTGGCGAACCATCCCGAGGAACTGGTTGTTCAAAATTACGACCTTCACCGGGATATTGTACTGGGCAACTGTTGCAAGTTCCTGGATATTCATCTGGAAACTCCCGTCCCCGGCAATATCAATTACCGGTTCGTCCGGACAGGCGACCGCTGCACCGATAGCCGCGGGGAACCCGTATCCCATCGTTCCAAGACCACCGGAGGATATCCACTGTCGTGGACGCCGGAAACAGAAATGCTGGGCAGCCCACATCTGGTTCTGTCCGACTTCCGTTACAATGATCCCCCTCCCGTTGAGAAGGTCCGAGAGTTCCTTGACGATGAACTGCGGGCGGAGTTTGCCGTCATCGGGATAGTTTGCCGGAAATTCCTCCTTCCATTGAGCTACCCGCTCATTCCACTGACGCGGAGACGTCCTGCTTTCGTTTTCCTGAAGCATCTGCCTGAGGGCGATCCTGACATCGCCGACAATAGGAATATCAACTCTTTTATTCTTGCCGATCTCAGCCGGGTCGATATCAATGTGGATGACATCCGCATTCGGTGCAAATGCCTCAACCTTTCCGGTGACACGATCATCAAACCGGACACCTACCGCAATGAGGAGATCACATTCGGTTACTGCATAATTGGCACATTCCGTCCCATGCATTCCCAGCATACCCAGGCATAACTCATGATCACAGGGGATCGCTCCAAGACCCATCAGCGTCGTTGTTACGGGGATATGCCATTGTTCGGCGAACTGAACCAGTTCCTCCGAACCCCCCGACGAAATCACCCCGCCACCAGCATAGATCAACGGACGTTCGGCCCGGGCAATACGGTTCATTGCTTTTTCGATCATCCGGGGATGACCCTGCAATGTCGGCTGATAGCCGCGTAAGGAAACCAATGAATCCGATTCAGCATTATATTCGGCAGTTCCCGTCGTCACATCCTTCGGAATATCAATCAGGACCGGCCCCTGCCTGCCGGAACCCGCGATATAAAATGCCTCGTGGATAATGCGGCCAAGCTCTTCCGTCCGCGGCACCAGATAGTTGTGTTTGGTGACAGGAAGGGTTATCCCGGTGATATCAGATTCCTGAAAGGCATCCCGACCCAGAAGAGTGGTAGGGACCTGCCCGGTTATGGCAACAACCGGTGCAGAATCCATGTAGGCCGTTGCAATGCCGGTCACCAGATTACAGGCTCCGGGACCCGATGTTGCGAGGCAAACACCGACTTTGCCGCTTGCCCGCGCATATCCATCGGCTGCATGGACAGCAGCCTGTTCGTGGCGAACAAGGATATGGCGGACGTCAGAGTCATAGAGCTCATCATAAATGGGAAGGACCGAACCACCCGGATATCCGAAAATGGTTTCGACTCCTTCTTTTGCCAGGCTCTCAAAGAGTATCTTTGCCCCGCTTTTCATCATCATCTTCCCTCAATAAACGATTCATCCCTGCGACAACTGCCTCGACACTCGCTGTGATGATGTCGGTACGCGCACCGCGGGATGTTATAAATTTACCGTCTTTACTTAATTTAACAGTTACATCCACCAGGGCATCGGTGCCGCCTTCGATGGCACTGACTTGGTAATCCTCAAGGCCTATGTCGCCAACATCGCTGACGGTATCCCTGAGAGCCTGTATGACAGCGTCGACAGGTCCGTTGCCGGTAGATGCACCCGTTATTTCCTTTCCATTGACGGCCATAGTGACCGAAGCTGTCGGAATGGACCTGTTTCCGGAGACCACCGTATACTGCCGAAGATTCAGGACCGGTGCACATTCAATCTGGAGAACGGCATCGGCTATCGTCATCAGATCGGTATCGGTGATCCGTTTCCCTTCATCACCGAGAGTCTTGATGCGTTTTACAATCGCTACCAGTTGCTCAGAATTCACATGATAGCCAAGTTCCTGAAGCGAGGCCTGAACAGATGCACTTCCCGAATGCTTTCCAAGAACGATACGACGTTTGCGCCCGACACGTTCGGGGGCGACCGGTTCGTACGTCTTTGCATTTCTCAGCACGCCGTGGGCATGGATCCCGGACTCATGGGTAAATGCCATTGAACCGACGATAGCCTTGTTTGCGGGAAGTGCGATTCCCGTCAGACGGGAGACCAGTGTGGACAACGGATACAGGTGTTCGGTCACAATACCCGTCGAAACACCGTACAGCACCTCCAGTGACATTACCACCTCTTCAAACGGCGTGTTCCCTGCACGTTCACCCAGTCCGTTCACGGTGACATGCGCGCAGGATGCGCCTGCTTTAAGGGCGGCCACTGTATTTGGAAGGGCAAACCCAAGGTCATTGTGGCAATGGATACTCAACGGGGCGAACAAGAGAGGCGGGATTACTTCCCCGGCCCTCTCAGGAGTCAGGAGGCCGACGGTGTCACAAAAACACAACCTGTCCGCTCCATGATCCACTCCCTCCTGAAACAGGGAGGACAAAAATACTTGATCGGCCCGTGAAGCATCTTCGCCGGAGAGCTCAACGATAAGACCGCGATCCTTTGCATACTCAACAGCTGAGAGTGCCATTGTCCGGATCTGCTCACGATCCTTCCGTAATTTTTCCCGGATATGAAGATCACTGACCGGTACAACCAGATGGACGGAGTCAGCTCCGGCATCGGCTGCCAGGTCAATGTCATGTTCAAGTGCCCGAACATAGGTACAGCACTCAATGTCAAGACCGGCTTCTGTTATGCGCCTGATCGCTGCAAGTTCACCTTCGGATGCCGCTGCAGAACCTGCTTCAACGACATGCACTCCAATGTCCGCAAGGGCGGATGCGATCACAAATTTCTGTTCGGGGTTCAGGGTCACACCGGGGGTTTGTTCCCCGTCTCTAAGCGTAGTGTCAAAAAAGCGTAGTTTATCGAATAATAAAGCACTCACTCATAGGATTTCTCACCCGTATTAGTATTTTGCCAACCCCTTCTTAATGGTTGGGTTGGATAAGCAGCCGACCCGGGAAAAAAGATTAGTGCCGGAAATAGCGTGTTCCGGTGAAGACCATCGCAACATTCAGGCGATTTGCGGCTTCTATGACGATATCATCCCTGATTGAACCACCCGGCTGAATAAGAGCCGTTGCACCGGCATTTACCGCTTCTTCAAGGGCATCAGGGAACGGCAGAAATGCATCCGATGCGACGGATGAACCTTCAAGGGCAACATTGGCCTTGGATACGGCAATCTTTGCGGCATCAACCCGGCTCATCTGGCCAGCACCAATACCGAGGGTTGCTACGGCATCGGCAAAGATGATCGTGTTGCTCTTCGTGTGTTTACAGACTTTCCACGCGAGCTTCATCGCCTCCATTTCCTGGGCGGTTGGTTCGCGTTCTGTTACCACCTGCCATTCTTCCGCAGTCATCTCAGGCGTCCTCTGCACGAGTGCCCCCCCGTCAATGGACCGCAGTGCATCGGCCGACTCCTTCTCGGGAAGGTAGAGGATACGCATATTTTCCTTCTTTGCCATGATCTTCAGGGCGGATTCCGTGTACGACGGTGCAATAACCACCTCGACAAATGTTGCCGCAATCTCTTCGGCCACGTCATCGCCAATTTCCCTGTTCATTGCAATAACAGAACCATAGGCAGATACCGGGTCTACCTCCCGGGCCCGGACATAGGCGTCAATCAGACTTTTGCCAACAGCGACTCCACAGGGATTGTTGTGCTTGACAATAACTGCTGCAGGAACATCGAACTCACGCACCAGTCCGACCGCAGCATCAACATCGAGATAGTTATTGTAGGACATTTGTTTGCCCTGGACCGGGACCTGGACGGCAATCCCCTTATCCCCATATACCGCAGCCTGCTGATGGGGATTTTCTCCGTACCTTAGGGTCCGCCCGTTTCGCAGCTGAACGGTAAGGACCTCCGGGAATTCTCCTTCAAGCCCATAAAGGTAGTTGGATATTGCCGCGTCATAGGATGCCGTTCGTGCAAAGACCTTCTTTGCAAGAGAAAGCCGCTCTCCAGAAGTAAATTCGCCACGCATGACGGCTTCTTTGACCATCGGGTAGTCAGACGGGTCCATCACGACCGCAACATCGCGGAAATTCTTGGCCGATGCACGGATCATCGCAGGGCCGCCGATATCAATATACTCAACCAGTTCATCAAGGGGCAGCCCCGATGCGGCCATCTCTTCAAATGGATAGAGATTTACCACGACAAGATCGATGGGCTCAATTGCATGACGGGTCATCTCCTCGTCATCCTTTCCACGCCTGCCAAGAAGCCCACCATGAACCTTAGGGTGGAGGGTTTTTACCCTTCCATCCATCATTTCCGGCCATCCGGTATACTCCGACACCTCGGTGAACTGAATCCCGGCTTCTGCGAGAGCCCGGCCGGTGCCTCCCGAACTGATAATATTGATATTATGTTCTGCGAGGACCCTGGCAAGATCGACAAGCCCCGTCTTATCCCATACGGAGAGGAGTGCATATTTCATGCCTCCTTATTGCGCGCACAATCACAAAAGATTAATGACGATCACCACCTCCAGGCAGAACAACATCACTACATATTCATCGCACTCCTGAAGAGGGCTAAAAGGAATCTTCGGTGACCACGGTTCTGAACAGGTGCATCGTGCACGGACTTTTTTTCCCTGTAATGCCATAGATCTACAGGTGAGAGAACCCATATTCCGGCAAAGCATCTACTGGTGTCCCGAGTGTAATGTCCCCCTTATCGCAAGTACGTGCGGGTGCGGCACCAAAGGAGAAGAGCTGTCGCTGCTCAAACCATATGATGTCAGACCTGCATTATCGCACGACAGAACCCTCATACAAGAGCTCCTGAACAAACGGTTCGGTATTGAACATCTTCCGGACATCATTCTTTTCAACAAGACCGGTGGCCTCGACCGCAACGATCTGATCATAATCAACGGTGAGAGATTCGGATGGCTGACCTTTGACCCGTTAACACGGGATTATTCCATAGAGATCACATCAGAAGGGCTCGCCATGGTTCTGGATCAGGTCACGTGTGGCATCGCAGACATTACCGAGGAAGTAAAAAGTGGTGGTAAACGGCGGATTGGCGGCAAAAAAATACCCTTTGAATGCGACCTGCCCGACGGTCCGGTACTATTGAAATCCGGGTCCCTCTACGGCACCGGAATATACCATAACGGCACTCTCCGTATCAAAAAAATTGGTAGAGTCGACGTCCGCCACTGGAAAAATCCATCCTGGGAAGACGCCATCAGGTGCAACAAACCCCATCTGAAAAATCTTGAACGCCATGCCATCAGATTTATCAAACATCACCGGCAGGACCGCCCGACATGTAATGTCTCCTTTTCAGGAGGTAAGGATTCGACCGTCGTCTATGAACTTGCACGACGTGCGGGAGTTACCGCGAGTTATTTTGTAGACACCGGGATGGAATTTCCGGAGACGATACAGTTTGTCAGGGAAATGAAAATACCCGTCATACTAAAAGGACCGGATTTTTCTAAAGGACTCGAGGAACATGGTCTTCCAAAGAAGGACAGCAGATGGTGCTGTGAATATCTGAAACTCGAACCGGTCAGCAAATGGCTTCATACCCGTGGACCATGTGTGACGGTGCAGGGAAACCGCTGGTATGAATCATTTGCCCGCTCGGCCCTTCCGGGTGCCGTAGAAAATCCATTCAACCCGCAACAACTCAACATCTCCCCTATTCGGGCCTGGAGAGCGCTCGAAGTATTTCTATATATATGGTGGAGGGAACTTCCTGTCAACCCCCTCTATGATCAGGGACTTGAACGGGTCGGATGCTGGATGTGTCCCGCAATGCTGGAAGCAGAGACCGAGATTGCACGAACAAATCTTCCTGATAATTATGCTAAATGGGACAGGGAATTAAAAAAATATGCAGGGAAGGAAGGCATGACAGAAGATGCGCTGCGTTGCGGGCTATGGAGATGGGAGAACCTGCCACCAAAGATGTTAGAGCTCATATCCAAGCATAATATTAAAATTAAAGCTAAAAAATAAACCCAATATCATTTCTAATCAATATTTACTATTATTTAAAGAAATCAAGCCCTATTTACCCTGAAAATATTTGTTCTATGCAAAATATCTATATAGAACCACTAACCATTAATTATGTATACCTTTTACAGAACGCCACAAGGCAGGTTGAGATATGACCAAAGAAGAGAACACTGCAAACGGTCCCGGGCGGCAGGAATCCGACATTTCTATCAAATCCCAGGCCGAACAGAATTCTGGCCGGGATCTCGCAGAGGAGGTCCCTTCGCCGGCCGAACTCGAAACACTTCGTACAGAGTATGCGGTGTTACAGGATCGCTACCTCCGGCTCGCCGCGGACTTTGAAAACTATCGCAGGCGTATGGCAAGGGAAGTATCCGAACAATCTTCCCGGGCCATTGAAGAATTTGCGGTTGAAATTCTCGATATCGTGGACAATATGGAACGTGCACTGACTATCGAGGACACGCAAAATATCAAGGAAGGACTCGAGCAGATCTATAAACTTCTGAGTAATGTTCTCAACCGATATGAGATAACCCCCGTTGAATGTGTGGACAAACCCTTTGATCCTGAGACCCAGGAAGCAATAGCCTACGTTCCATCAGAAAAAGATGAAGGAACGGTTATTGACGAAGTCGTAAAGGGGTACCGCATGAAAGAACGCGTTATCAGATGTGCCCGTGTGGCCGTTTCACAAGGAAAATCAAAGGAGGAATAACATGGCATCTGAAAAAATTCTTGGAATTGATCTTGGAACCACCAATTCATGTATATCGATTATGGAAGGAGGAAAAGCCGTCGTCATCCCCAATGCCGAAGGTGGCAGGACAACCCCCTCTGTCGTGGCATTTTCCAAAGATGGCGAACGACTCGTTGGTTCGGTTGCAAAACGCCAGTCGATAACCAATCCTGCAAAAACCATCAGTTCCATCAAACGGGACATGGGAACCGATCGGAAAGTAGCCATCGACGATAAGACCTACACCCCTCAGGAAATCTCCGCGATGATTCTCCAGAAGCTCAAGACTGATGCGGAGGCATATCTTGGAGAAAAAATTTCCAAGGCGGTAATCACCGTCCCGGCATATTTCAACGATGCGCAACGTCAGGCAACAAAGGACGCGGGCAAGATCGCAGGCCTTGAAGTCATGCGTATCATCAATGAACCTACGGCAAGTGCTCTTGCCTACGGCATAGACAAGGAAGAGGACGTAACGGTCCTTGTGTACGATCTCGGGGGAGGTACCTTTGATGTCTCGATTCTCACCCTTGGCGACGGGGTCTTTGAGGTTCAGGCAACAGCCGGGGACAACCATCTCGGCGGAGATGATTTTGATCAGAGGGTTCTGGATTATCTTGTTGAGGAGTTCAAAAAGAAGGAAGGAATCAGTCTCAAAAATGATATCATGGCAATGCAGCGTCTCCGAGATGCCGCTGAAAATGCTAAAAAAGAACTCTCCACGGTTCAGAAGACAAACATCAACCTCCCGTACATCACCACCGACTCATCCGGTCCGAAATTCCTCGACATTGATCTTACGAGGGCAAAGTTTGAACAGCTCATTGAGGATCTTGTCGATAAGACCATCGGCCCGGTAAAACAGGCACTCGACGATGCCGGCATCAAGGCCGCTGGGATTGACCACGTCCTTCTCGTCGGTGGTTCAACGCGTGTCCCCATGGTCCAGGAAAAGATCAAGGCAATCCTCCATAAGGATGCGGATAAAGGCATCAATCCGGATGAATGTGTTGCCATCGGAGCCGCCATCCAGGGCGGTGTCCTCTCCGGGGAAGCAAAGGACGTTGTCCTCCTTGATGTTACGCCCCTCACCCTTTCAATCGAAACCCTTGGCGGCATTGCAACCAAACTTATTGAGAGGAACACGACGATTCCAACCCGCAAAAGCCAGATCTTCACAACTGCCGCGGACAATCAGACATCCGTCGAGATCCACGTCATCCAGGGAGAGCGTGCACTCGCCAAAGACAATTTCACTCTGGGCAAGTTCCAGCTCACCGGCATCCCCCCTGCACCGCGGGGCATTCCCCAGATCGAAGTCGGATTCGATATCGATGCGAATGGTATCATCAATGTCTCCGCAAAGGATCTCGGCAGCGGCAACGAACAGGCGATCACCATCTCGGGCAACAAGCGCCTCTCAGAAAAGGAGATCGAAGAGATGGTAAACAAAGCCAAGCAGTACGAAGAAGAGGATAAACAGAATCGGGAAGAGATCGAAATCCGCAATACCGCCGATACTGCAGTATTCTCTGCTGAAAAACTGCTTAGAGAATCGTCGGATAAGGTCAGCGAAGACGAGAAGAAGAAGATTGAGGATGCTGCCGAAGAAGTAAAAAAAGCACTTGAGAGCGATGATACCGAGGCAATAAAGACAGCAACCGAATCCCTGACCGAAGCAGTCTATGCAGTGACGGTCAAACTCTACCAGGAAGCTGCGGCCAAGGCGCAGGCAGAAGGCGGCGCCGAACCAACATCCACCTCTGCAAGTGAAGATGACGTCGTCGATGCGGAATATGAAGTAAAAGACGACGAAAAGAAGGAATAAACCGGTGCGAAGAATGGGTGGGAAAAATTACTATGACATCCTGAATGTCCCGCGAAATGCGGACCAGAGTGAGATAAAGAGGGCCTACCGGACTCTTACCAAAAAGTACCACCCTGATATCAGCAAGGAGGAGGACGCAGAGGAAAAATTCAAAGAGATTAATGAAGCGTACAGCGTCCTCTCCGACCAGCAGAAGCGAGCCCAGTACGACCAGTTTGGTCACGAGTCATATACCAATGCCTCGAAAGGGTCATATCAGGGCGGCGCAGGGTATGGGGGCGGATTCAATGCCGACTTTGGTGGTTTTGGAGATATTTTTGACTCCTTCTTCGGAGGAGGACGATCTTCACGACATGGCCCGCAACCCGGTGCGGACCTCCTGATGAGGATGCAGGTTACCCTGAAAGATGTGGTATTCGGTGTCGAGCGCGATATTGAAGTCATGCATAATGAGCCCTGTTCGAATTGTGACGGGACGGGCAGTGAGAACAAAAAGACGAAGGTATGTCCACGTTGTGGTGGCAGTGGGCAGGAACGCCGTGCCAATAATACTCCCTTCGGCCAGTTTGTAAGCATGACGACGTGCTCGATGTGTGGCGGAAGCGGACGTCTCCCTGAAGAACGATGTCACGTCTGTAACGGAAGTGGTCATGAAAGGGTGAAACGAACAATCACCGTCAACATTCCCGCAGGCATTGATTCAGGCATGCGACTCAGAATGGAGGGATACGGAGAAGCAGGTGATCCGAGTGCTTCCAATGGAGACCTTTTCATCGAGATCCAGGTCATTCCGGATAAAAAATTCACCCGTGTTGGCGACAATCTCGAGATGACCATTGAAGTCAGTCCTGCTCAGGCGGCAATTGGCACTCGCGTGATTATCAAAACCATTGATGATCGGGAAGTAGAGCTGAAAGTTCCTGCCGGTGTTCAGTACAATACGGCATTAAAGATACCGGGAGAAGGAGTCCGCCGCCGGGGCAGACCTGGAGATCTTCTGGTCCGGACGAAAATTATCATCCCAAAGCACCTCTCGGGAGAGGAAAAGGATCTCTACAATAAAATCCTGGATATTGAAGGTCACTCGAAAAAGGAAGGATCGAAAGGATTTTTCCAGGACCTGAAAGATAAGATGAAATAATTCCTTTATTTCACCACCAGACTTTTTTAGTTTATTTGTTCACCGATAGCACCGTCATTCTGTCAGCCACCCGGGGATAAGGAGGGAACCAGGTAGCACGGAAGGACAGCCGGGCCTAGGACTGCACAAGAGATCACCGATAGGACAACCGGCAAGCGACCGAAAACTGAGCCATTTTCGCCCGCCCCGGATGACAGGGTGCTCAATCAGGTAACAACCATTGCCGATGCATGCGAAGGTGCACGCGGGAGCCGGCAACAGGTATCGAACAATGGAAAATAATAATTAAAACACATGAAGAGAGGATCGTTTCGTATGCCGACAGATATGAGATCGACGCAGATCGATGAGTGGAAAAGGTTTACTCTCATCCATAATTGTCGTCCTGATGGCGGCGAACCTTATGGGAATACCGTTTTTTATGAAGAGAAGGAAGGCTCGTGTTGTCGATCAGAGAATAGAGGACGGGTCTACTGCACGAGGCACAAAATACTATCACCAGAGGCAATGAAAAAATACCGAATACCGACTCTTTTTAACAACTGAAATTCTATCCATTACCAGACTTTTCATTCGTGAAATCGGAAACACCATAAGGGTGCCCGATTTGAGATTCAGGTCCCTGATAATCAGCACCGGATGAAGGAAGCCCCCCATAACGAAGAGGACGTCAATGCGATATATATTCGAAATTTCTGGCGAACACCCCGAGATTCCTTTTGCAGAACTGGAATGTATCGGCACGATCACTTCCCGTGATACCCAGACCGCAGTGGTAGAAACTGAGGATCCTGAATCGGGGCACCGGCTTGCATATACCCATTTTGTCATGGAGTGGCTGGGGGAGTGCAGACCGGAATATGCCAAGATCAAAGAAATGGTTCAATCCTGCGCCATCGCTGCAACAGGGACCTATGCCGCAAGAGTAAAAAAGATGCAGGATACCGATATCCCTGAATCACAGCTGGATCTCGAAAAAATGGTCGGATCCTGTATTCAGGGTACGGTCTCGTTACAAAAACCTGAAAATGTCTTTCGCATCATTATCACCGCACAGAGGTGCTATTTTGGCAGGGTCCTGTATGGGATAGACCGTGGATCTTTTGGATACAGAAACCCAATGAGGCGGGCGTTTTTCCACCCCGGAGTGATGATGCCGATCCTTGCACGGGGGCTTGTCAATCTTGCCCAGGTAAAGGAAGGGGACCTGCTCTTTGATCCATTCTGCGGCACAGGGGGGGTGCTCCTTGAAGGTGAAATTGTAGGTGCAGAGGTGCTGGGGAGCGATATGGACCTTACAATGCTCAGTGGTTGCAGGGAAAACCTTCCTGGTGCACAACTCTTCCAGGCGGATGCTACCAGACTTCCCCTCTGCGATAATGCAATCGATGCGGTTGTCACCGATCTCCCCTATGGTCAGTCCGTATGCATCATGGCAGAAAGCATGGAACACCTGTATTCCAGGTCTCTCTCAGAAATACGGCGTGTGCTTAAACAGGGAGGACGTGCCGTCGTCGTGACCCACGTGGATATTGACAATCTTGCTGTAGAGAACTTTACTATCATCGGATCGTACCGCCAGAGGGTTCACAAGAGTCTGACACGACGAATCCTGGTCCTTTCCTGATGGCGGAATGGTATGAAGGCATAGTGATATAGTCCTTCAATAGAGAATATTGGGCATCCGCCGCTGATCAAAGTGGCAGATGAACGGCAGGAATATGCAAAAACCTCTTTCCTGCGTGAGTGTGCACAATATGAATACAATTTCATTGATAAAAAAACGGTTTCAACATTATTCTCCGGACCGGGAAATTGCAAAAAAAGCAATCAGGCACCTGAAAAAAACTGAAAAAAAACAGCTTTTCAGTGACGATCTCTCCCAGATGAGGGCAGCAGAAGGACGGTGGTATGAATCACTGATCTATGAAATCATGCTGGATATCTCAATGGAATCCGATCATATTTCAGGACTTGTCCGGAAAGGAGCCGATGCACCATTTCCCACGATAGAAGTAAAAATGGGCCAAAACGGACTTTTCTTCTCCAACAGGGGAGACATCAATATCCGGGGAAACGGCCAGGATATCGCCGAGGTGGATCTCCTGTTCACCGCCGGCGACGGAAGAATTGGATTTGCGGAGATCGTCACCTCAGGATCCGATCTGAGAGAACTTGAGGAAGAAGTACATTATAAGAAAAGTCTGCTTGGGTATCTGTATGGTCAGCCCTCAGTGCCGTTCATTCTCTTTTCCTCCGTTGACATCTCACGGTCCTCGGTCATCCGACGCCTGGTGAAAGAGACAGAAAGTGTTCTAATCATGACCCGGTCCTGTGAAGAACTGAAACCGCTCCTGAAAAGAACATCTATCAAAGGAATCCCCCGTCAACCAATCAGGCATCCCAAACTCATCGATCTCTCCATCCTTCAGCCACGCAGGCAATTCAATTATAAAAATATCCATGACCGACGAAAAGATCGACTCATGAAGGAAATGATGAAGCGAAAAAGCCCTGATGAGTTTATTAAAAAGGATGATATGCCGCCAATCGTCAAAAAAATACTTTTCGGGGCGGTACACGAATCCGCATCAAAGTTACTCTGGGAAGGGAAAAGTTTCAAAATCAAGGAAAAGCGATATACCTACGAAGAGATCTCCAAGGAATTTTCAAAGGTCGTTCTCGCTATCGACCTTCCGGCCTATGAACCAGTCATTTACCTGAGGTCCAAGAAGAAAAAGGAATATCTGAAGGTTGTAGTCAGAAAATCAGGCGGATTCCGCGTTGAAAGTAAACGAACCCCCAGGATGACCGGTTTCTTTCTGTGGCTGGAGATCCTCAAGCCTTCCCTTGGGCCAGATGTTGCCGAAAGATATGCTGAAATATTCCTTCAGAATGCTTAAATTCCCCATTCAATCAATTTTTTGCAATATTGGTATCCACGCAATACGCACAATAAGGGGAAAAAAGGAATAGATAATTATTCGTGGTGCCCATCCTCATGATGGCACATGCTTTCACCCTGCATAAGGGTGCCGTTAATAAACAGTTCAGGTATTTCGTCAACCGGACCTTCAACTCCGAGTAGGACTTCAATTCCCTGCTCACAGAAAAGATCCACTGCACGAGGCCCCATACCGCCCGCTATCACATGGGTAACACCATGTCCTGCAAGAAATGCGGGCAAAGCTCCAGGCGTATGACCGGGACTTTGAACCATTTCAGTACTTACGATTGTTCCGTTCTCAATGGTGACGAGGGTATAGTCTGCACAATGTCCGAAATGAGCTGAGACAAATCCTCCCTCTGTCGCGATTCCAATACGCACTATTCCTTCTGACACTATATCACCAACGCCCTGACCGGCGTCCACGGAATCCTCCGCCGCAACGTCCCATTCCGCATCCACGGGGACGGCCACCACGTCCAACACCATAAACTACCGGTGTTCCATCCGGATTCAGGTTGGTTTCATTTGCACTACCCTCCGGACGACAGGTACCCAGACCCCGTCCGGTCATTGGTCCAAATCCACGTGGACCAGTTTTATCAAATCCTGGCATAGATATCACTGAGTTGTTATTAATTACACATATGCGTAAAAATAATTAAAGGTATTCATATGGGCAAATTATTCCTGATCATCAGATGAAGAGAGATTTTCTGCTTCGATGAAGGTATGGCGGTAACAGGATTCATCCTTTGTTGCATGTTCACAGCCGTGAATAATTATACGTTTACCATTTACGAGTGCATCAGCAATTTTTCTGCGCCCGTCGTGCAGGTCACGCCACAATGTCTTACGGGACACCCCCATAAACATCGCAGCACTCTCTTGATCATGTCCAAGAAGATCAACCAGCCGTATTGCTTCCAGTTCTTCTTGATGCAACGGAGTAATTCCCTTTTCATCATCCGGATTACAGCAAGGCTGGTAACATCGCCATAACCCCTCACGTTCCATCAGACGACGTTTTCGTGGTCTGCCGCGCCGGGGCCCTCCGGGGAGGGTCCCCGAGTCAGTCCGTCCTCTCATCTATCCCTTCCTTATCTGCGATCTCTGCCCAGATAGCCTTAATGGACTGTGCAGCAGGGCAATCAAACGCTGTAACGGGTTTGCCTCCTCTCACGGCCTTAGCAACGCACTCGTCAAATGGAATCGTACCTACGCAAGGTATGTTTTCCGATGCAAACCAGTCAGTTATCTGATCTGCTGCTTTTTGTGAGAGATCATGTTTGTTGATCACCCCGTACAGACGAGGACCAAACTGGCGGCAGACACGGACAAGACGCTGCATATCATGAAGGGATGAGATGGAAGGCTCTGCAACCAGAATACATGCATCGACACCGCTGACCGCTGAAATGAGTGGACACCCTATCCCAGGGGGACCGTCAATGAGAAGGATCCTGGCGTCCAGTGCATGCGCAAGTGCCTGTTTTTTGACCTCATGAACCAGAAGTCCCGTCGTCCCCGAACCAGGGTAGAGCCGGGCATGTGACAGAAGACCGAACCGGGTATTTGACAGGAACAGATCACCGTTCCGGATCTTTTCCATGTGAATGGCACCGCTCGGACATACCACAGTACAGACGGCGCATCCTTCGCACTGGATGGGATCCACCATCCAGACACCATTGTCCTCACTGATTGCATCAAACCGGCAGGCCTCCTCACACAGTCCGCAACCTGTGCACAGGGTCTCATCGATCTTCGCGCTCTCCATTCCATAAAACGGTTCGGTGCTAATGATATCCGCATCAAGGAGTAACGCCAGATTGGCAGCATCGACATCCGCATCCGCTGTTATGATGGGTTCCTGGATCAGCGTTGTAAATGCAGCGGTGAGCATGGTCTTACCTGTACCGCCTTTGCCGCTGAGAACAGCAATCTGGATCATTCCCCGGCCCCTCCAAGATACACGGCAGCCCGGAAAAGACGCAGAAACTCCTCCTGCCATTCCACGCTGTGCCGTGCGATCAGATCACCTTCACCATGCAATCGCGCCCAATCGCGGGAGTACGGAATCCTCAGCAACATTGGAAGACCTCTCTGTGAACAGAAGGAAACAATGTCCTCATCCCTGCCGTCACTTTTATTGATTACCACTCCAGCCGGCACCCCCAGTTTCTCCGCAACATCCGCAGCAAGGGTCAGATCATGAAGACCAAATGGTGTGGGTTCAGTTACAAGAATGCAGCTATCGGCCCCCCGCAATGTCTCGATAACAGGACAGGCTATGCCCGGAGGACCGTCAATAATGACGTTTTCATCGCCTTCTACCGAGGTTTTCACGGATGAAATGATAGCAGGCACTGCCACTTCCCCCTCATTGAGA
>JAENZA010000033.1 GCA_016841485.1 Methanobacteriota archaeon | reverse complement strand
ATATGTCTCCCTCCCCGACGGGGAGACCGTCGCCCCCGGCGAGGAGTTCACCCTCACCCTGTCGGCGCCCCATGCGGTGACCTTCGATCTGCGCCGGCAGGTCCCGGCGAAGGTGGACGCGGTGACGGTGATCTGAGGTGTCCTGTCGGAAGGGTGCGTATCCGGGCGCATCCGGGCTTCTTTGGCTCTTGTACCGGAAAGATCTGCTTTTTTCATCCGGCTCCCGTCCCGTCCCCGCCGGGTTTTGGGAACGGATGCCATCACTTTATACCTCTGCAGGTTCTACCACCCTTTGGTGAGAAACCATGTGTTCCGTAGGCGGACCAATGGATGTTGAACTCAACGAACGCATCAAAGGAAAGAAATACCGCTGTAACGACTGCGGCGCAGTCTTCGAGGCGGTCGGGCGCCACCCCGTCTGCCCCTCGTGCCAGTCGGACAACGTGACTGAGATATGAACATCCCCCTTGCTTCCGGGCTCCTGCTCATCCGGGGGAACGCTTCTTTTTTTCTGATCGGCCGGGCAAAGGAACAGTTTGCCCTTCCTATCGAGACCACCGATACCGAAGTATTCCAGGGCGTCCGCAGAGGGGATCTGATCGTCGTCTCCGCCCCCGAAGGCGGCGAGGTGGAACAGGCCCGGATGCTCCTTGAACTGGTGCGTACCTACCATTCGCCGCTGGTCGTGCTCCCGAAGGGCCACCCCGGTTCCCGCCGCCTGCGGATGGTCATCTCGGCAGGCCCCGTCATCCGTCCCCACAGCACCATTCTTCGCGGTACCCACCCAGAACAGGACGTGATCTGTTCGTCGCCCGAGTTCGACGGGGTCGTCTTCCGGGCTGAGGGGGACGGGGTGGAGGCGGAGGGGCTTTCCCGCCACGTCCGGATCATTCCCGTGCCATAAGCAGGGGTGATGGGAAGGGCAGGCGTACCATGCCGGAACCGGACCATTTTTAGCGGACTGGAAATACGCCTCCTGCATGATGCCGGTGGATGCATCCCGCCGGACCCTTTTCTCCGGGGGAAACCACGGGAAACAGGAGGGAGGTGTGAACCGGAAAAATGAATATCGCCGGTATTTTCTTAAAATAGCCGCATTTATCAGATTATTTATCAGGTGGTATCCGATCCAGAACCACCGCCCGCAACCGACGATATATTACGCTCCGTGCCGGAAATAAGAAGAGTTAATACCGATCCTCTTCATGAGTTATTGTATTGCCGTGAGAGGAGGACTGGATGAAGACTGAGGTCTTAAAAAGCATCAAACAGACTGAAGAAGAACGGCGGACCATTATCGCCGCGGCATACGATGCGAAGGCAAAGATGATTGCCGACGCCCGTGTGGAAGCGGAGAACATGGTAGCCAAAGAAACAGAAGGTGCGAAAGAGTACAAAGCCAAGCGGATTGCGGATGCTGAAGCGATTGCGGCGCAGAAAAGTGCCAAAACCCGTGAAGAGGGTAATCGCCAGGCAGACGCTGTCAGAGCAGCATCAAACAAAAACCTTGACAAAGCGGTTGCACTGCTCGTAGACCAGTTCAAGGTGAAGCTCAATGTTTAAAGTGCAGACAATGAGCCGGCTGCTGATTGCAGCGTCCAAAGATCAGCTTGACACTATCGTACGTGAGCTATACCGCCACAATCTCTTCCATATCGAAGATTTTGTGGAATCAGATGAGGAGGGGTATGAAGGATTCAAGATCGGCATGCCGCTTCCTGGTGCAGGCAGCGTATCGAGTGATCTCATCAGGATACGTTCTATTGAGAATTCATTCGACGTCTCTGCAGGTGAGGTCGAGACCACCGTCCGGTCGGGTACGGCAGAACTGACGCGAAAAATCGAGTCAGAACTCCCCGTGATCGAGAAGGAGGCAATGGCCCTCATCGAGGAGAAGAGCTCCCTTGAGAACACCGTACGGGAATACGGGATGAAGATTGCCGAACTCGAACCCTTTACCGGGTATACGGGTTATCTTGAGGACCTGAAAGGATTCGATTTCTTTGTGGTTCTCGCAGGGTATATCCCGGCGCACTTCGGATTTACCGTCCCGAACGAGTCGTTCTACACCACCGTCAACAAGAGACACTTTCTGATAGCGGTCGTCCCGCTGGAAAACGCCGAGGAGGCTGAACGTTCGCTTCTCGATGCCGGATTCCAGGCGGTTGCCATCCCCGATGAAACGGGAACGGCACGGGCACGAATCGACTGGTATACTCAGGAGATCACCCGTCTCAATAACGAAATTGAGGGGGTAAAAGGGCGTATTTTAGCCCAGAAAAAGACACACGCAGCGTTTCTGGTGGCATGCGATGAGCTGCTCACGGCAGAAGTGGAGCGAAAGGAAGCACCGCTTCGATTCGCCACCACTGAAGAGACGTTCGTGGCAGAGGGCTGGGTGCCCATCGAAAAGAAAGACGCCCTCATCTCTGACATTACGTCGGCAACCGGCGGAAAGGTGTACATCACCGAACTCGAGTACGACCCCGTCGAGGATGTGGTACCGGTCGAGTATCACAACCCGGATTTCTCCAAGCCGACAGAACTACTAATTGACATCTATTCACGCCCGCAGTACTCGGAGTTTGATCCGACATTGCTGGTGGCAATCGTCTTCCCGATATTCTTCGGATTTATTCTCGGAGATGTGGGGTACGGTCTGATTCTTCTCGCCCTGAGTTTCTATCTCAGAAAGATGCTCAAGGAAGAGGCAGGTCGCAAACTCCTTGACGTGCTGAGAAACGCGTCGGTTTCGAGTATCATTTTTGGTCTGCTATTCAGTGAATTCCTCGGATACGCCTTGCCGTGGGACCCCATCGGTCTCAACAGGCACCTGAATATCGGAGGGCATTCGACCGGCCACGGGCCGGATGTAACCCAGATGCTCGTTCTTACCGCATGGATTGGAATCCTGCACATCACGCTCGGGCGTTCGCTTCACATCTACAACGCGATGAGGAAGCATCACCCCGGCAAACACCGCACCAAGGTCGTTTTTGGCCAGGTGGGATGGATTCTTACTATGTGGGGTATTCTCTTCGCTCTCTGGTCGCTCTTTGCGATACCGGTCATGCCGGATCTCACCGGGTTTGCCGGAATCGTTGCAGGATTGAATATCTTTGGCATTCTCGGCGCCGTTATGGTTGTCGTCGGTGTCATCGGTGTCGCCCAGGAAAACGTACTCGATCTTTTAGAGCTTCCCACCATCATCAGCCACGTGCTCTCCTATGCACGTCTTGCAGCGGTGGGTCTGTCATCCGTTGCAATCGCGATGGTGACCAACTACATTGCAATCGAACTCATCATCGACCCGCAGCTGGAAAGCCTGTCGGTCGTTGGTATCGTGATCATTCTCATGGGAATCGTTGTGTTCCTGATCGGCCACACGCTGAACACCGCTCTTGGTGTCCTGGGTGGCGGCTTACACTCAATTCGTTTACACTATGTTGAATTCTTCACCAAATTCTACCAGGGTGGAGGCAAAAAATACAAGCCGTTTGGTAAAAATCGTAAATTTACGGAGGATTAGATTATGGCAGTAGAAGTTATGACAGTTGAAGTTGCAGAAGCAACCGCATCGGGATTCGCAGCAATTGGTGCCGGCCTTGCCGTCGGTCTTACCGGTATGGGTACCGGTCTCGCACAGTTCAGTATTGGTGGCGCCGCTGTCGGTGCAACCGCAGAGAACAAGGATATGTTCGGTCTCGCACTGTTGTTCACTGTGATTCCCGAGACAATCGTTATCTTCGGTCTTGTTGTCGCACTCCTGCTCTTATTCTGAGGACTGACAATGGCACTGGATGCTGTAGTCAGTGAGATCAGGAACAAGGGCGTAAAAGAGGCAGAGGCTATCAAAGCCGAAGGAAAAGCCGAGGCAGACATCATCCTTGGCGAAGCACGGGAGAGCGTCATCGCAATCAAGAACGCTGCAGAGGAGGCGGCAAACCGCCAGGCTGACTATATCGTCAACCAGGAAGTCGCCGCCGCAAACCTCGCGGTCAAGCGTAGTGTCCTGAATGCACAGAAGGCCGTCCTTGACGAGGTCTACTCAGAGGTCGTCGCCGCTATCACGGCGCTTCCCGCAGACTTCCACAAGAAGGCGGTCCGTGAACTGTGCAAGGCCGCTGCAAAGGAGCTTGGCACAGGCGTCCTCTATTGCAACGAGCGTGACGTCCCGGCTGTTGAGGACGCACTCTCGAGCCTCAAGACCCTTTCCGGGTTCTCACTGGCAGGAACAAAGGATATCTCCGGCGGCATTATCGCTGAGAACGGTGACGGGACACTGCAGCTCGACTTCAGTTACCCGACGTTCATCGCCGAGGTCTGGGAAACCAGCCTGAAGGATGCATCCGAGGTACTCTTCGGGTAGGGAGGAGCAAGTCTGATGATATCGGTGAGTACATCCGGCCCGGCTCATTACATCTACGCGAGCACGCGAATGCGTGTGCGCAAATCCAAGCTCCTGCCCCGGGAGGACTACATGAGGCTTCTGAATATGAGCCTTCCCGAGATCACCCGTTTCATCGAGGAGATGGAGTACAAGGCGGAGATCGATGATCTCGCGTCTTCGTTCTCGGGTATTGATCTCATTGAGATTGCCCTGTCGTGGAATCTCGCAAACGAGTACCAGCGGGTGCTCAAGATCCTCCCCGGAGTGATGAAAACCTTTGCCCGGAGCTACCTTAGTCACTGGGATATCTTCAATGTCCTCACCATCCTCAGGGGCAAGTCCCAGGGGGTAAAGACAGGGAAGATAAAAGAGATCCTCATCCCGGCAGGTACCCTGAATGTTGCAACCCTGGACCGCCTCCTTGCGGAGGACTCTCCGGAGCGGATCGTCGAAAACCTATCGTCATGGATACTTTATCCTGTGCTCGAACGCGAGTTTGCGGCGGCACAGGAGTCGGGAAGTTATGCCGAGATGGAAAATGAGCTCTATAAGGCTTTTTACCGGTATGTGCTCAAAAAGACGACCGAAGGGATCAAAGGCGGCAAACCGTTCCGTGAGTATCTCGAACTCGAAATCGACCTGACTAACATCAAGACGGTCATCCGCCTCTATAAGGGCGGTGTCCGTGAAGACGTGCGCACCCTCATGATCCCGGGAGGCAGCTTTTCCGTCGATGAGCTGGCACGTCTTGCGGGGTCGGAGAGTATCGAGGAGATCATGGAAGGGATCAGGAAGTACTATCCTTCCGGACCGGTCGCAGACCTCCTGGAGGAACGTAGCGGCGGCGGTTTCGCCCTCCATGAGATGGAGAATGCCCTGACGCAGGTAATGCTCGTACAGATGGACAGAATCTCGAAACGCTACCCGTTCTCGATATGCTCGACGATGGTCTACCTCAAGCGCAAGCGCTACGAGGTTGCAAACCTGAGGGCAATTGCACGCGGGAAGGAATCCGGTCTCTCCGGGGAACAGATTCAGGGATACCTGGTGATGTGAGATGGAGATAGCAGTTATCGGAAACAGTGACTTTATCCTCGGGTTCAGGCTTGCGGGGGTCGAAATGACCATCGCGGTTGAGTCCGACGAAAAACTCGCAGAAGCGGTCACCGGGGTCCTGGACAATAGTTCTGTCGGGATACTTGTGTTAAAAGGAAGCGATATGGAACGCCTGCCGGAGCGGATTAGAACGACGCTCGAAGAATCGGTCCAGCCGACGGTTATTACCATCGGCGGTGAAGAGGGCGGCGTCTCGATGCGCGACAAGATCAAAAGAGCAGTGGGTGTTGATCTGTGGAAGTGAAAGCAGAATCTAAAGGAATACTTAAGCGCATCTCCGGTCCGGTTGTTACGGCAGTCGGGCTTGATGCACACATGTATGACGTGGTGCAGGTCGGAGACGAGCAGCTTATGGGTGAGGTCATCAGGATTGAGGGGGACAAAACCATCATTCAGGTGTACGAGAACACCTCCGGTATCAGACCGGGTGAACCCGTATCCAACACCGGCCTCTCCCTTGCTGTCGAACTCGGTCCCGGCCTTCTCACCAGTATCTATGATGGTATCCAGCGCCCGCTCGAGGTGCTCGTCGACAAGATGGGCAACTTCATCGAGCGTGGTGTTACGGCACCGGGGCTCTCCCACGAGACAAAGTGGGAGTTTATGCCGCTCGTCAAAGCAGGCGATGCGGTGGCACCCGGCGCCATCATAGGTGAGGTACAGGAAACGAACATTGTCACCAAGATCATGGTGCCCCCGAAATCCAAGGGCGGCGTGGTCAAGGAGATCAAGTCCGGTGCGTTCACCGTGGATGAGGTGGTATGTACCCTCGATTCCGGTGAAGACATAAAGATGATGCAGATCTGGCCGGTCCGTGTTCCACGGCCCGTGACCGAGAAGATGAACCCTGACATCCCGCTCATCACCGGTCAGCGTATCCTCGACGGTCTTTTCCCGGTGGCAAAGGGCGGTACAGCAGCCATTCCGGGTCCGTTCGGGTCCGGCAAGACGGTTACCCAGCAGGCGCTTGCAAAGTGGTCCGATGCACAGATCGTGGTCTACATCGGCTGCGGTGAGCGTGGCAACGAGATGACCGAAGTGCTGACCGAGTTCCCCGATCTCGAGGACCCGAAGTCCGGCAAGCCGCTCATGGAGCGGACCGTGCTCATTGCAAACACCTCCAACATGCCGGTCGCGGCACGTGAGGCGAGTGTGTACACCGGCATTACGATTGCCGAGTACTTCCGTGACATGGGCTACGACGTCTCCCTGATGGCAGACTCGACGTCCCGCTGGGCAGAGGCAATGCGTGAAATCTCCTCGCGTCTCGAAGAGATGCCCGGTGAAGAGGGATACCCTGCATACCTTGCAGCCCGTCTCTCCGAGTTCTACGAGCGTGCCGGCCGTGTCGAGACCCTTGCAGGCGACTCGGGGTCCGTCACCGTTATCGGTGCGGTCTCCCCGCCCGGTGGTGACTTCTCCGAGCCGGTTACGCAGAACACGCTGCGTATCGTCAAGTGCTTCTGGGCACTGGACGCAAAGCTCTCACAGCGCCGCCACTTCCCGGCCATCAACTGGCTCAACTCGTACTCGCTCTACCTGGACACCCTGTCCAAGTGGTATGACGAGAACGTCTCTCCCGAGTGGAACGGGCTTCGTACGTGGGCAATGGAGATCCTCCAGAAGGAAGCCGAACTCCAGGAGATCGTGCAGCTCGTCGGTTCCGATGCACTGCCCGATGAGGAGCAGGTGACCATCGAGGTCGCCCGTATGCTCCGTGAGATCTTCCTCCAGCAGAACGCGTTCGACCCCGTCGACACCTACTGTTCGATGGAGAAGCAGTACGACATCATGCTTGCAATCAAGCTCTACGCCGACCTCGCCTATTCCGCACTCAAGGCAGGCGTCGCCCCGGCAAAGATTGTGACCATCACCGCCAAGAACGATCTCCCGCAGATCAAGTTCACGCAGGACTACAAGGCCGACATGGAGAAGATCCACAAGGCAATGGAAGCTGAATTTGCGAAACTCAGGGAGGCGCTCCGATGAAAGAATACCGAACAATCAACAAGATCGCCGGTCCGCTCGTCTTCGTCGAGAAGACCGAGCCTGTCGGATACGAGGAACTGGTGAACATCGTCCAGTCCGACGGCACGGTAAAGCGTGGCCAGGTACTCGACACCTCCGATGAGATCGTGGTCGTCCAGGTCTTCGAGTCCACTGCCGGTATCGGCCGTGACTCGGGTGTCCGCTTCACCGGCGAGACGATCAAGATGCCGGTGTCAAAGGACATGCTCGGCCGTATTCTCTCCGGCAGTGGCAAGCCCAAGGACGGCGGCCCGGAGATCGTCGCCGAGAAGCGCCTGGACATCGGCGGTGCGGCCATCAACCCGTACGCACGCCAGTCCCCCGCGGATTTCATCCAGACCGGTATCTCGACGATCGACGCAACCAACACCCTCGTCCGTGGACAGAAGCTCCCGATCTTCTCGGGTTCCGGTCTGCCCCACAACGAGATCGCACTCCAGATCGCCCGCCAGGCCAAGGTGCCCGGCTCGACCGAGGAGTTTGCGGTGGTGTTTGCTGCGATGGGTATCACCAAGGAAGAAGAGAACCAGTTCATGGCCGACTTCGAGCGCACGGGTGCACTCGAACACGCTGTGGTGTTCCTGAACCTTGCAGACGACCCGGCTGTCGAGCGTATCATCACCCCGCGTCTTGCTCTTACGACCGCAGAGTACCTGGCATTCGAGCTCGGCTATCACGTGCTGGTTATCCTTACGGATATGACCAACTACTGTGAGGCGCTGCGCCAGATCGGTGCGGCCCGTGAGGAAGTGCCCGGACGTCGTGGATATCCGGGATACATGTACACCGATCTTGCATCGCTCTACGAGCGTGCCGGTCTTATCAAGGGCGAGAAGGGGTCTGTTACCCAGCTCTCCATCCTGACGATGCCCGGTGACGATATCACCCACCCGATCCCTGACCTGTCCGGATATATTACGGAAGGCCAGATCGTGGTCAACCGTGAACTGCACCGCAAGGGTATCTACCCGCCGATCAACGTTCTTCCGTCCCTCTCGCGGCTGATGAACGCGGGTATCGGCGAGGGCAAGACCCGTGAGGACCACAAGAAGGTCTCCGATCAGATGTACGCAGGCTATGCGGAAGGAAACGATCTCCGCGGTCTGGTGGCCATCGTCGGTAAGGACGCACTCTCCGAGCGTGACCAGCTCCTGCTCGAGTTCGCCGATCACTTCGAGAACCGCTTCGTCAGGCAGGGCCATGACGAGGACCGTTCGATCGACGATTCGCTCGACCTCGGCTGGGAACTCTTGGCAACGCTCCCCGAGGAGCTGCTTGTGCGTATCGACCGTGACCTCATCCGCAAGTTCCACCCGAAGTACCGCTCGAAGGAGGCATAGACCCCATGGCGCTCAAAGATGTAAAGCCGACCCGCTCGGAACTGATCAACCTGAAACGGAAGATCAAGCTCTCCGAGCGCGGCTACAACATTCTGAAGATGAAGCGCGACGGGCTGATCCTTGAGTTCTTCAAGGTGCTCGAGGTGGCAAAGGGCAGCCGGGACGCGATTGGCGACAAGTACGCCCGTGCCCAGGCGATGATCGCCCTTGCCAATACGGTGGAGGGTGCCATCGGCGTCAAAGCGGCCGCGATGTCGGTCCGCGAGAAGCCCGAGCTCACCCTGAAGCAGAAGAACATCATGGGTGTCGTGGTCCCCGAGATCGAGGCGACGAAAGTGAAGAAGGATCTTGCCGAGCGTGGCTATGGCGTGCTCGGCACCTCCGCGGTCATCGATGAGACCGCGAGTGCCTTTGAAGAACTGGTCGACGAGATCATCCGGGCCGCCGAGATTGAGACGACGATGAAGCGGCTCCTCAACGAGATTGAGAGCACGAAGCGCCGTGTCAACGCCCTGGAGTTCAAGGTCATCCCCGAACTCTCGGAGGCCTCTTCCTTCATCAAAATGCGGCTTGACGAAATGGAACGGGACGAACTCGTTCGCCTTAAGAAGATTAAGGCGAAGAGTAAGGCCTGATTTCCTTTTTTTTATTTCAGAAGTTTTCTTTAGCGTATTGGCTGAAGAAATTTCGATGGTCTCTCCTGACATTTGTATCCGGTTTTACCGGCGTTCATGTATTGAATTCAGTCAGAATTCATCGAGAGGTATGCCGGTATCTTCAGCAATTTTCAGAAGTATCTTCGGGTGAATGAATTCATTCGGAAATCTCTACCGTCGTGAGAATGATCTGGTGGGTTTTCGGCAGTTCCTGGCTGGATTCAGTGATATCTTCGAGGTGGAGCCGGATTGCATCGATAATATTGGCAAGAGCCTCCTCGTAGGTGTCTCCCTGGGCGTAGCATCCCTGCAGGACAGGCACGTATGCGACATAGCCCTCTTCGTCCTTTTCAATGATGACACTGAACTGAGTCATTGGTATCTGTTGTATCTGAACTGGCAGATTATAAGCTTTCAGGAAATTGCGGTCCGGATCGAGAGGTTGTGCGAGGAGTTTGGGGGGGAGAAACGGGTTGGATTGAGACGATTGAGGATTTGGAGGATTCAAGGATTTAGAGAATTTAGAAGATTGAGGTGACGATGACACATCTTCGCAACGAGATCGAGAGCACGAAGCGCCCGTGGTGTCACCGCTCGGGTGTTCGGGGTCATCCCCGAACGCGGGGGAGGCCTCCGCCTTCATCAACATGCGGCCCCGCGAAATGGAACGGGACGAACTCGTCCGCCTTAGGAAGATTAAGGGGGAGAGTTCTTCCTGAATTCTTTTTTTGTATTTTTGAATTATTTAGGAAGATATATCGAAGGATGGGTAGTCCATTCTTCTATGACTGGTAACCGAATATCGCTTCTCGTTCTGTCGTTTTTTGTTCTTGGAATCGTCGTTTCAACGAGTTGCGGGTGTAGTGAAACGGGTTCGACGCCAGTTCAGACCGAAAAGTTGGAATTTGGCGGTTCAGTGATGGAAATAGTCGGGGACGTCTATGGACTGGATGGTAACAATGACGGCACGATATCGACCATTCGCTTCAATGTGGGAATTGATTCGGGAGAAGAGCCAATCGATTTCCGTACTGTGCACGTCGAATTTGCCACCATTCATTCTGTTGAGACTCTCAGCACATCATCACCAATGCTTGTCTCATCGGACTCGGCGCTATCTTCTGGAGAATGGGCACTACTGAATTCGACATCGTCTGCGGATTATTATCTCACGTCAGGGGAGATATTCACCATATTTGCAAAACCACCCAACAGCCTCGGTGTAAATACGCAATTCAACCTTCGCTTAAAACCACCGGGAGGATCAATAGTGGGAATCATCAGGACCTCTCCCGCAACAATTGAGAGTGAGAATATTCTTGATTAATTCCAAGTAGTAAGAAGCGCCGTGTCAGCGCCCTGGAGTTCAGGGTCATACCCGAACGCGGGGGAGGCCTTCGCCTTCATCAACATGCGGCCCCGCGAAATGGAACGGGACGAACTCGTCCGCCTTAAGAAGATTAAGGCGAAGAGTTCTTCCTGAATTCTTTTTCTGTTATAGATTCCTAATTCGTCCCTTTAGATAATATCCACTAATCAGAAACATTTCAAAATATAATGAAATAATTGGTTTTTCAAATTATCATTTCTTATTGGCGATTAAAGTCAAACGAATATCCTCGTACGAGTAATCATTGCCTAAATATTCTTTCAATATTTTTAGTTTATCTTCCTTTATTTGATCTCTCGCATCTATTATTCGAAGTTGTTTTTCTTTCGGAACAAAATCATCTACATCAAGAGGAAAACCACGAGATAGTAGTTCTCCAATATGCGAGTAAATTGTTCCAATCGTTAATCCTCTAATCTTCGAAATTTCTTCAACTGATGTATCTTCTTGGAGAAGACGATAAGTTATTTGATAGGTATCTTGAGATCTTTTTTTAGGATTTTCTTTATTTACCGAGGGGTGATTGGCAATAAATCTCTGATAATCATCTTCAATAATTAATGGATTTTTTACGTAGTGCCACTGATAGCATCCACAACATGGTATGATTTGATTCTCTCTCCATTCTCTCTCATATTCATAATGGTCTGAGTATACCCCCATCACCGTTGGATAGCCATAAGCATCTCCGTAGGGCCATTTTTTTATTTTGATTCCTGTTACAATTGTATAGTATTGATTTGTCCAATTTACCCGCCTGACTGCAAAAGGGAGTCTTTTCCCATTATCCTTCCAAATCTCGAATATATTCTTCTGATCCGTGATAATCACCATTACATTAGATATTTTAATTCAGGGGAATTTTGAAAATACATTCAGTATTAGTATTTCAATATGGGCAGCCACACGGTTATCTGAAATTTGTAATGAGTTTGGGTGCCCACAGGAATTTCGCAACTTTAAGCAATTCTCCAATTCTTGTTTGACATTTTTTCCAATTATTGAAATAGCTGCTATAGTACCTAAAAAATCACTTTCTTTCAATCGCCCAAGATCATCCTTCGTTTTTGCAGGCTTCCATTTAGAATTTCTTCTTGTGCATTCAGCATTAAAATCGGATAATTTGTTCGCAATAACATAATCATAAAGAACTGATATTGCACCTGTCCAAGAAAGGACAACTGCCGATCTGAATAAATTATATTCATAACATTTTATTGCTTCTTCAAGAAAATTTTGAGTGTCCTGATTTTGTATTTGAGACAAATGATTACGAAGAGTGGAAATAATTTGTTTCTGTGGTGTTTTCTCTAAACTTACCTTAAGGTTGTTTTTTACATATTCAATCCCTTTGGATGTAATTTCCCAACCCTGAGTAGTCCTAATTGCTTTACCATTTGAATTGGCTAAATGGGATGAAATATTCCATTTGGAAATGCTTCTAATTCCATAAATCAGACCCAACTGTTTGATGTCCTTTATTGAAAAAGAGTCATGCGGTTTTGTAGATAAAATTATTAGAATCCTATCTAATTGAGTTAGTCCTGTGGTACTTAAGATATCTTTCAAGAGTCTGCTTTCAGGCAAGACGATTCTCCAGTTCTGTTCTTGTTTTTGCTGCTAGCGTGTATGTATTTGCTTTTATTTCGATAATTTTTCCACTTTTAATTAGTTTTGACAAATATCTGGACAAATTATTAACGTAACTTGGCTTAAAATATGCCGGGGCAGTTTTCATCTCAGCAATCAATCGTTCTCTAGTAAAAGTATCATTCTGTTCGACAAATGTAATTCTAGCAGCAGCTGCGATAATCAATTCTTGGCCAGATGATCCTCCTATTTTTGCTGCGATTGTTGATGTTGTACCAATTATGTTATTGTTTGTTTTTTCAGGTAGGGCATGCTCTGAAGATGGATTAAGACAATCTGATGCAATATCAATTCCTGTTTCTTTTGCTAGACGAGAGATTTCAGTAAGAATTTGAGGTAATTCCTCTTTGAAGAAATTTTCATCGCCTTCATATTCGATTTCGACAATACCCAATTTAATTCGAATTTTAGTTACCATATTCCATCAGATCCATTAATATGTAATTTTGGATACAACGTATTAATCTATAAATGTATTGCGTTATTACAAAATTTTATATTTTATATCAAAAATTTTAGCATGAATAAAAAATTGATTAAAGCTCTAACAAATATTAAAATTAAAAATGATTTCCACATTCGCATTCGCAAATTTTGGAATGTTAGTAGTCTTGAGGATTGATAAACCAATGGCGATATTCAACAAGCACTGTTGATATATCATTGAATTTTTCATACAAATTCGAGTTTTTGGGCGGTAATATGTTTCAGAGTATGTCTATTTTCGTTCAGAAATTTCTGAGGAAGGATTAAATTTCCCCAAAACCGATACCCCATCAACGTATCCGACTGTGCCGGTAATCTCATCCAAGCTCTTCGATAAGTGCCATCAAGCAATAGAATCCTTATCCGGTGCATCCAACAGGGAGGAAGAAAATGACCATAACCACCATCTACTATTCCTACTCCGGTGTCACCCGCGGGGTGGCGGAGAAGGTCCATGCCGCCTGCGGCGGTGAGCTCGTCGAGGTGACGCCCGTTGCGCCGTACTCGCACCTGTCCGTGTTCCTGTCGGGTGCCCGTCGTGCCCGAAAG
>JAENZA010000238.1 GCA_016841485.1 Methanobacteriota archaeon | reverse complement strand
CTGCCCCGCAGGGAACGGGTAATCATCGGCGTCGATGATACGGACACCCCTGAGGAGGGCGCCACATGGACGCTTGCCCATAACATCGCACGGGCTGTGGAGAATGAGGCGACCAGGTATCTCTCCCACACCATCGTCCAGCTCTTTCCCGTCCCGTACAGGACAAAGAACTGTGTCGGGCTGGCCTGTGAATTTGCCACCAACGATGCGGAGGAGCTCATCAGCCGGTTTGCAGCCCTTCTTGAAAAATATACCCTCTCGGAGGATACCGGGATGACAGCATTCAGGGGCTTTGATCCTGCCCCGCTTCGTCCCTTCGGATGGTCGGTCAAGAAAGGGGAAGTCTCACACGATGACCTCGACGCCATCCGCCCGCTTCTGGACATCAGGATGGAGGGGAGGGGGATCATCGGTGCGGCGGCAGCAATCCCGTTTGCGACCCGGTATGAGGAGGCGCTTCTGCTATGCAGTGGAGACGGATAAAAGCGGAAATTCTGGCATATGGAGGTGCACGCCCGGTAGGTGTGCCCGACCGGTTAAAAGACCGGTCAACGGCAGGTCCCGGTGCACGGGGACCGGGGAGCTTTTTTTTCGCCACGGATGCCGGGCGCGTCCGGGTGGCGGTCAATGATGACAGTCAGTTATCCCTGAGCGTCGCGGATGACGGTTCGGCGGTGATCACCGGTCCTGACCTCCGGGTGGAGGGATGGCTGGAAGAACCTGTCCTGCACTGTCCCCGGCAGGCCTATATCACCCTCTCGGAAGGGTGCATCTTTGGCTGCAGGTACTGCGCCGTTCCCAATGGTCCCTGCCGGTACAAGACCCCGGATGACGTCGAAGCCCTCGTTCTTCCGGTCCTTGACCGTATCGATGCGATCTCGATAACGAGCGGCGTCCTGGACTCCGTTGAGGCGGACGAGACCAGGGCCCTTGCCGTCGTCAGCCGCGTGATGCGCTTCGGCATCCCGGTCGGCGTCTCCATCTACCCGACCCTGGAGACGCCCGGCCGCCTCCATGACCTCGGCGTCTCTGAGGTGAAGTTCAACGTTGAGACGGCGACGGCAGACCTCTTTGCCGAGATGTGCCCCGGACTTGATTATGATCTGGTTTGGAAGGTCCTGGCAGCATCCGTTCGTCTCTTCGGGAAGAACAGGGTCTATTCAAACGTGATCATGGGGCTTGGGGAGACCGACGAAGAGATGGTGGCATGTATCCGCCGTCTGACAGGGATGGGAGTCATCCCGGTCATCCGTCCGCTCACCCCGTCAGGCGGGGTCGCCCATTTCCCGCGGCCCGATGCGGACAGGCTCCTGCGGACAGCGGAGGTGCTGAAAGAGGCCCTGGCTACGGCAGGCCTCGACCCCGCACAGGCACTGACGATGTGTTCGGCCTGTACCGGGTGCGACCTGGTGCCGGGGGTGGACCTGTGAACGGCGAGGAGGCACTCTCACGGGCACTCGCGGCCTCGGCGGACCG
>JAENZA010000237.1 GCA_016841485.1 Methanobacteriota archaeon | reverse complement strand
AGCGCGTCCTTGGTAAGGACGAGGTCGCGAGTTCGAATCTCGCCTGAGGCTTTCCTTTTTTGGGTTCAAATCTTTGGGTAAAGGTTTATACCCCTGTTCTCTGGGCACTGACTATCCCAACCTGGACCTTTATACTTAGAGATTTGATGGGTATCGCGAATCCAGCAGGTATATTCAGTATCGTTACGCTGCTCGTTCCCTTCTATGTCTTCTATAACCTGTCTTCCCTGTTTGACAATATATTCTACGGAATGGGAAAAACATCCCCGGTGTTTATCACATCTGTTGTTGTCAATATTGGATATTACGGGATCGTTTATCTTCTCTTTAGAGCAGGGGCATTTACAGCCAGTCTGCAGTTTGTTATATTCATGTTTGGATGTGGAATGATTGTTCACTTTGTCTGTATTTCTCTGTTATACCTGAGAATGCTCAAAAAGCCTCAGTTAATAAAGAACGATCATGGTTCCTTTATTCCGGAGTGATTCTGGGTTTTTTCTATTCCCACAATTTTGATCTATTTGGACTGAACCCTACCCGGAGATCTGGTGGCAGCATCCCAAAACAGAACGTATCGGTTTTTCAACGTTCAAGATGGTGGCACCACGAACGATAACGTTTCATCTGCTCTGGAGTTGCGCAGAATCATTCTTAACTGAAGTGCAGTAGAGGGCGGCTGGCATGAATTTTGCAGACACAACGGTGAAAGAAGCTTTCGACATGCTGGTGGGACCCCCATCTGCGCGTAACCCCTCGTCTTAGTGAATAACTGCAAAACTCATCGAACTCCCAATGGATTAAAGAACCGACCCGACATACAAATCAGACACCTATGGCACCAATACAACACGGCGACACTCTGCTCCTGCATTTCACCAGCACCCGCCCCGACGGCGAGGTCTTCGAGGATACCCGGACGGGAGAACCGGTCCGGGTAACTCTTGGCAAGGACCAGATCAATCCCCTCTTTGAGAGAGCGCTGATCGGAAGAAACCGGGGTGAGACGGTGACCGTGGTGCTGCCCCCGGAGAAGGCCTACGGGAGCTATCGCAAACAACTCGTGGTCACGATAAAACGCAAGAAACTGACACTCGACCACGAACCGGTTCCCGGAGAGCTCATCGGGGTCGAGGTGATGGGAAAACCCTGCCTGGTGACCGTAGTCGACAAAACCGACAAGACCGTCACGGTCGACGCAAACCACCCGCTTGCGGGCGAGACGGTCACCTATGCGATCACGGTCGCAGCAATACTCCCCCGGGACGGATAGCCCGCGTGCCCGCCCGGAATCGCGAAGGGGTCGTTCATCCGGTCGGTGAGCCCGTCCCGCCGCTTGAATTATGCAAGGCCGGGAGATAGAGTTCGCCGCACCGGACCGGGCGTTATGCCCTGGCGGCCGGATCGACACCCCGTTTCATCGTTCCCGTGCGCATCCATTTCAGCTGGTATTTATGCCGTCCGACGAGAGCTCTTTTAATGGCAGCCGGTTC
>JAENZA010000236.1 GCA_016841485.1 Methanobacteriota archaeon | reverse complement strand
TCAGGGTTAAATTTGCTTAAAATCCTCCTGAATCTAATTACTCTCTGAATTTTCTCTGTCACAAAGTGTAATCGAGACTGTTTTTTTTCGCTGACAACTGTATAAGTAAAACCGTACTTTTTTAACAGGTCAACAGTAACCTCTTTTTCCCTTGCGCAAATGAGAATCTCGTGGTTTAGATCCTGTAACTTCCAAATTGTGTTCTTAAATAAGTGCACGTGAGCAGGATGGTTGACACTTAAGAGAATTTTCATTCGGATTTCACCACCTCAAATAAAAGAGTTCTGATGACTTTTGCAGAGGTCTCCTCGTTGTAGGCCGGGATGACCGCGGCCAGTTCTACCGGGGATGCCGGACGAATACTCCCCCCAACGGGGGAGAGGTGCTGGGGATTAACAGATCCTGTCATGGAGGGATCCTTGGGAGCGCTGAACTTCGGAGCAGAACGACCCCGGGGAGGGGGGACTGCAGTCCCGTCTGCCCGTCGGGGCAGGGTGCCGCGGCAGCACCGGAACCGCCGAATGACCGAAAAATGAGAAATAGTTATGCTTCAAAAGCCTGGTCTGATGGACTCTCAGATCAAAAAGAATCCTCATAGATACATCACCGCAACAATCCCCACAAACACCAGCTCTATCCCATAGACGAACAGCACCACATTCTGCTCGTAGACCTTCCGCTTCACCTTCCTAAGAACCGCAATCGCCAGGTGTGTCGTATCGTAGATCTTGTCGTAAGGCAACTCGAGGCTCCCATCGGGGTTCGGCTTGGCCTGAGCCCTGACACCAAACCGCGCTCTCAGGGTCAGGAAGAAGTCCAGCACGTATGGTATGAAGAGCAGAACAGCAACTTTCTGAAGATCCCCAAGAATTGCTATGCAGGCAATGAGCGCACCGACGGAGTAGGTGAGGGTGTCCCCCGGGAAAAGCTGCGCAGGGTACCAGTTGAACAGCAGGAAGGCCATGAGCGCGCCGGCCATCCCGAACGCCAGCACCGCGGGGATCGCTTTGTCCGCGAGGAGTGCGACAAACCCGAGCACCGAGAGAATGATGACCCCCAGCCCGGCCTCGAGCCCGTTGTACCCTCCCAGCATATTGTAACCGTTCGCCGCGACCATGATCCCCAGGGGGACGATCAGGAGTGGGTAGAGAATTCCCCAGTCAATAGTCCCGAGGAGAGGGAGTGTCATCGTTGAATGCCCGGCGTTTATCGCCATCATCGGCATCGCCGCCGGAATGGTGAGAAGCGGTTTCTGCCACTGGGCAAGCCCTTTTCTCCACCCCAGAGTATCGTCTATGATGCCGATGATGGCAATAAGCAGGACCGTGCAGAGGCAGGCGAGGATCGGGACGAACCCGTCGTTACCGTAATAGAATGTTTTGAGGCCGATGTAGAGGAGGATTGCCGTGACAAAGCCGAAGATCACGCAGATGCCGCCCATCTCCGCGACTTCCGGTTTGTCCGGCTTGTTCATGTCCTTCCCGGTAAGGCCCTGG
>JAENZA010000235.1:203-1502 GCA_016841485.1 Methanobacteriota archaeon | reverse complement strand
TTCCCGGCAACGGCATCGACGACGACGGGAACGGCTACATCGACGATGTCCACGGATGGGACTTCGTCAACGACGACAACGACCCCTACGACGACAACGGGCACGGCACCCACTGCGCCGGAACTATCGCTGCGGTCGGCAATAACGCAAACGGCATCGTCGGGGTGAACTGGAATACGAAGATCATGCCCCTGAAGGCAGGATCTGCGGCAGGAACGCTTACCGTGGCCGACCAACTCGAAGCATTCGCGTACGCCACCGAGATGGGCGCCGATGTCGTCAGCTGTTCTTTCGGGGGATCCAGTTATGTTTCTTCCTTCGAGGCCGCTATCGCGGCTTCTCCTGCGGTGGTGGTCTGCGCGGCAGGAAACGACGGTACGAACAACGACGCGACCCCCCACTACCCGGCGAACTACAACTGCGCAAACATCATCGCGGTGGCGGCGACCGACCATAACGACAACCTGGCGTCGTTCTCGAACTACGGCGCCACCACCGTCGACGTCGCCGCACCGGGGGATGACATCTACAGCACCGTTCCGGGCTGTACGATTTCGGACAGCATGACGACGCTTGCCAACTGGAACGTCCAGAGCCCGTGGGGGCTGAGCACGGCAATCTACTACAGCGCTCCCTCGAGCGTCACCGACAGCCCCGGCGGGTACTATTCGAACAACGCCAACTGCGCATTAACCCGGAAGAACCCGATCGACCTGTCCTCGTGTTCCGATGCGTATCTACGATTTATAATCGGGGGGGAAACCGAATCCGGATGCGATGGTTTGCTCATCGAATGTTCCCACGATGGGGTTACATGGAACACGGTCGACAGCATTTCCGGTAGTACCGGCGGTTACTTCTACCCCTGGGAGACCGATCTGTCGGACTACTGCGGCGATTCCAGCGTCTACCTGCGGTTCAGGTTTGTATCTGACGATCTCTATACTTATGACGGCTACTACATCGACGACGTCGAGGTTTTCTACCATGCCCTCAACGGCAACAGCTACGGCTACAAGAGCGGCACATCGATGGCGACGCCGCACGTCTCCGGGCTTGCAGCGCTCGTCAAAGCCGCCAATCCGAGCCTCTCCACCAGCGAGATCAAGCAGACCATTCTCAGTACCGCCGATGCCAAATCCTCGCTTACCGGCAAGGTTACAACCGGGGGGAGGATCAACGCGTATAGTGCGGTGCATGCGGTTGTTGACATTAACGGCGGGGATGGCGATGACAATATTGCGATCTTCCGACCGTCGACCGGGAGATGGTACTTCGACTTCAACAATGATGGGCAGA